>JADFNE010000042.1 GCA_022563535.1 Myxococcales bacterium | reverse complement strand
GGAAATCGTCATCTGGGGCTCTCCGGTCGAGCTCGGTGCACAGGATCGCGTTCGCGAGCTTCGGGATCGGTTGTTTCGCACTCGGTTGCTTCCCGCGTTCGAGATGTCGGACGCGCGTGTCGATGAGTTCATCGAAGCCCTCGAGCGTGTCCGTCCCAAAATGCTTTTCGGTTATCCGTCGGCTCAGGCGCACATCGCGCGACGAGCCAAGGTGCGTGGGATCGATCTCTCCCGCTCGCGCCTGGGCAGTCACATCAACCGTATATTGATCGAGCGCGGGCGTCTTTCGTCCGGCGCCGGTAGCGCCCGGTTGGGAAAGGTCGCGCTGCACACTCCCCGAACCGACAACCCCGACCTCTCTGTCTTCGGCCGATCCCTCGACGATGCTCAGAAAGTCCTTGGACAGGGCCTCAACGTTGATCTTCTCGACCGGCCGGTGGATATCAACCAGACGTCTGCGGAGACGAGAATCGTTTAGGGCCGCCAACAGGATCGCGCCGGATCTTACCTTGCCGAGGTTGTAGTTGATCGAACAGAGCACCCAGGCCTCGCTCGCCAATTGCTCAATGATTTCGGAAAGATCGGGACGACGCCCGTTGCCGGTCTTCATGCTGTTCAGGGCCAGGTTGAGATCGGCCATGAATCGATCGGGCTCGACGTCAGAGTCGCGCAGGATCTTGGGGAGATCCCCTGCGGACTCTTCCAGCATCTTTTCCAGCCAGTGCTCGAGCTCGACGTCGTAGTGGGTGAGCGACATTGCGAGTCCCGCAGCACCTTCGAGCGCACGTCGGGTGGTCGGACTCAGGCGTCCGATGAGAGAACGCAGGTCGACACTCATGGTCTTGCCTCCATTTGCGCCATTTGCTGCGCCACGTTGTATAAATTTGGACCGCCGCGATTAAATCTCGGATCGATCATTGCGTCTTCCGCGGGTTCGCTGCGTTCCTCGTCGCCAATCCAACTCGACCAACCGAGCCGACCCGCTTCGGGGCTGGTGTCACCTAGCCGCATCGACGGCACATCTTCGGCTAGCAGGCTCAACTTGATCTCAAAGTCGAGCTCTTCGCCGACCGCGAAGTGGACCAGATCTGCCAGCCGCCGGAAGCCCGGGCCGTGGGGCAGGAATTCTTCGTAGGCCTCCCGAGACATCGGGCCAAGGCAGATCCGTATCTTCGACTGCACCAGGGTAACTTTGACGCCCAGATAGAGATCCTCACCCAATACCGAGTTTGCGAAACCGAGTGCGTTGCGGTCGTCAACTTCGATCGGATAATTCGCGGGACAGAACTGTTCAATCTCTACGGGCTGACCGAAGATGCTTCGAATCAGACCGGCGAGAGCTGAAACACCTATTGGCTTCATGGCGAGCAGTCCAGCCCGGCCCATGATCATACAATCGTCCAACGCGAGTCGGCCAGCCAAACCTGGCGTCCCGGTGCCGAGAATTCCAGACAGCGCGCTCTCGAAGGCATTGTCGCCACCTCGATCGTAAGCCAGCGTCGGAAGGTTCCTCTCCCGAGCCCGGTAGAACAGCGAAATCATTCGATGATTGAACAGATCTAGAAACTCGCGGAGCGCCGTATTCTTCTGTTTCGACAGCGTGCGAATTTCTTCTGCATAGCGGCGCGGAAGCGCACCAAAAGTCCCCGGGGTGGCAACTCCCATGAAGTTCACCTGAAGCTCGGCGGGTCGGCCATCGTCGTGCTCGACTGCTTCCTGAATGTCGGATTTCGCAAAGACCGGCGAGATATCCGTGACGAAGCGAACAACCTCAGCCCGCGGATCGAAATCCCCACCCACGGGTTTGCGATCCGGCCAGATCTTCTTCATCAGGCGTACCGCTTGGAGAAACTCGAAGCGGCCCGTCTGCTCCAGCATGAGCCGCTTCAGAGAAGCTGCTTCTCTCCCATTCTCGGAGACCATCTCTTGAATACTCCCTCACGCCGCGTGATCCGCGCGACGGTCTGGTTAAACGAATTTACTGAACAGTAGAGACCGAGGAATGCCTCGAGGACCGACGCAAAGACGAAGACGCCCGCGCCGGTGTATTGGCTCGCGTCGAAGGTCAATTCGACCTCCACTCCGCGAGCGAATCCCGAATCAGCTCCCCGCCCAACCCTGCGCACGGTGCGCCGCGATTTCAATCCGGTGAGGCCGGAGATGCGTTGCCGGGTCACAGGAGAATCGGAAAAATCGTAGAGCTTCAATATTTCCCGCAGCGCGTTGACGGCTCGATCCTCATCCTCATCGTCATCTCCGGTCAATGACAAGTGGTTTAGAGCGAGATGAGAGATAATTCGCCAGCGAGCGCCCGAACCAACCGGTGGGGGAAGCGAAGCAGAGGGACTGCGCAGACAACAGATGGACTTGATCGCTGGGTAGCCCGCGATTTCGAAGTCGCCGTTGGGGTCACCGAAAGAAAGTCGCGAGGGTAGCTCCCGATTGCTCGCAAGGATCTCGAGGTGAAGCACCTCGGTCGGCGGGATCAACGGGTTGAGATTTTCGTCTACCAGCGAGATCGAAACGTCGGTCCCGTTGTCGCCTTTCCGAATCGATTGGCGCCGGGTGAGGCTCCAAAAGGCATTCGCCTCGCCCTCCTTGCCCGCGTGGCGCATGCGGTAGATCGGGTCGTACTTTACGGACTCTGTGGAACCCATGGACGTGCTGGACACGTCAGTAATCGAATAGACCTCAAACGAATCCGGTTGGCGCACGTCAGGCACGACGGGATACTCGATCGAAGTATGGGTCATGCGAATCGGATCCGCCTGATGTTTGAATAAATTGATGGCGGGGACACAACCGAGTTTCAGGTTGTTCTTTTCGACCCGGATGTCGAGGTTCCCTACCGACTCACTGAGAAGAACAAATATATCAAGCTTGTCACCCGACATCCTGCCGGCGTGACGATCGAGGTTGGCCAACTCGACAAACATGAATTTGTCCGGAAACGCAAAATACTCCTGCAGTAATCGATACCCGAGAAACGATTCGTCCGGATACTCGAGTGCGCCTTCATTGCGCCCAAATCCCATCGGGCGAATCGAATCTGGGGGTAAGACGGTCACCGCGCCGTTCTCGGCGGATCGCAGCGCAAGGCCCTGAGAATCTCTCAGAAAGAGTTCGTGCAGTCGGTGCAGCACACCACTCTCCGCATCCAGGTAGAACCGCAGGTGATCCAGCCCCATATCGGCGAAGCTGGCCTCGCCCTGGGAACGCAGGCTAATTCGCAGTGCGGATCTAGCCGAATTCGGCACCACGCCATCAAGCCCGGTGGTGGTCACGAGTTCGACCGATTCCACTTCGATTGGCCAGAGCGTCACTGGATACGTAGTGCGGAAGCGGCAGCGAACTCCTTTTACAAGTTTCGAATAGAGCTCTGCCTTACGTTCGATCTGCAGGCCTTTCGCGGGCAACTGTCCCGTGTTCGCGTTCATCTGCACAATGGTCATCGAGGGAATGGGACACAGATAGTGGGGATAGAGTACACTGAGAAGCGCTTCGCTGATGTCGCTGAAGTCGTCGCTGAGGCGCATCTGGATTCGAGCGGCCAGCATTGCGAACGCTTCAATGAGCCGCTCGACGTGCGGGTCCTCACAGCGATTCTCTTCGATCATCATGCGACTCGCGACTTCTGGATATCGATCTGCAAAATCCGAAACACCGCGACGGATGAAGGTCAGTTCCCGCTCGAAATAATGGAGCAGCTCGTCGCGCATCAGTCCGCCCCCTTCACGTAGACGGAGGTACTTTCGAAATCGATCGCCACGTCGAAGCTCACGGTCTCGCGAATGGGGTCGACATTGAGGATCGCTTCGATACGAAACGCGATCGAAAAATTTTCGATATCCGGGTTCGGCAGAACTTCGACCTTGATACTGCGAGGCAGAAGCCTCGGCTCGAATCGACGGATCGTGTCTCCAAGGATTCGAGCAATCGAATGGGCATCCGAAGCATTTCGCCAGGAATACGTGGAGAAGTCGGGAACGCCATAGGTCAAGATTGAATTCTGCGCCTCAGGAAACTGATCCAGGTCTAGAGATTGGGTGAACTTCGTGTTGAGCAACCACTCGAGATCCCGCGCAACGGAGTTCCGCAACTCCCGCACGCCGATGTATTCGTATGCGGCGCGGGCTCCCGCTCCCGTTTCTCCGGCCATCAACCGGTCGAGAATCGACGGTCGCAGCGCATCGTTGTGACGCTCAGCCAACGACGGATCCATCCGGGGTCGAAGACTCGAACTCGAGCGAGCGGACCTCCAAGAGACCTGTCTCGCGCGTTTCGCCCTCGGTGGCGCTGAACAGGAGCTTCTGTCCCACTCCACAGAAACCGATACCCGGCACCTCGACCCAGTCCGTCTTCTGCCCGATTCGCAACTGACGATCCTCCGACAAATGCGAACCCTCATAAACGGTGGGCAAATGCACCGACGCCTCCGCACCGTTGAAATCTTCTAGCTCCGCGGGAACGAAGAGCAGGTCGAGTAAATGCTTGGGTTCGTTGATCTTGAGCCTGCGGATGTGCTCGAAGGGCATCCAGAGATAATTTTCACCAGCGTAGACTTCGAGCACAGAACCAAGTAGATCGTCGAAGTCTCGAACGCCCAAAAACATTTCGCCGTTGAGTTTACCTGGGCGGTTCCATTCGGATTGGGCGGCTTGCTCGAGGGCAGCGCTCGCGGCGTTCTCGTCTCCCGTCCTGCGGGCGTGCAGTGCGGCCAGGCGCGCTTCGACATGCGACGGACAATCGGGTGGCAATAGGGGATCTACGTCTTCTTGATAAGCCTTGCGCCGCTGAAGGTCGGCGATCAATAGACTGCGATAAACATCACTCGACTTCGCCAACTCTGGATTCTGCTGGCCCATCACATTGAGCTGCAGAAATGCGCGATCGAGATTTCCGGCGAAACAGAGATAGACCGAGAGTTCATGACGCGCATCGAGATTGGTCGGTTGGAGTTTCACCACTTCATTCTGGGTGGAGATCGCCTCTTCCAGACGTCCTTGATCGAAGAGTTCCCGTGCAGTCATGATTTACTCCGCGCGTTCTTCGACACGATCGCGCCAGGTCCGCGCGGAGAGGAGAGGCGCTTGCGTCCTCCCCCCACCACACTCCGTCTCCAGCCTCTGACTTTTCGCGCCTCAGGCTTACATGGCGCTCAACCATTCGGCCGATCCGAATCTATATTTCTTCGCAATTTTTGATCCGGTTCCAACTGGCTTCCATTTTGCCTAAGGAAAACCCCTTGGTATCGGTCTTGTCATAGGTCCACTTGATGGTTCCGTAGTTGATCACCCCAACTTCCTCAACGCCGCCACCGTCTGCTGATTGGTGACTAAGCCCCGAAAGGTACGCATCCGTGAGTGCGTACTGGAGATACTCCTGCTTGTCTTTGCCACTCTGTCGACACAGGGAAATTACGATATCCATGTGTTCACCGATCAAACAAGCCTTGATCAACCCTGGAGACGCTGCATCGAAACTCTTCGTAAACGTAATTTCCCTATGCGTTGCAATGCTCTTGGCGCCGCCTCCACCCGTGCTCCGATCCCCACTCGCCTCGTTTTCCAGCTCATGCGAAATTGAATTCAACGAGCATTGGCCCTTGTATACACCGTCTGTGCTTTCACCTTCAATTTGTCCAAACTTCGCGTAAATATCGCTAGGCATGATCGACTCGCTCCTTTTTCATTGAAATTCACTGTTGATTAGTTCCAAAGCAACCGCCATCGGTTCCGTAATTCGCAATCAACCTATCGGCGCCGGAAGATCCGCCACCAGACGCAATGAAACGCCAATTTCTTCAAGTTGGAAGTGGGGCTTCAAGTACGCGATCGCCTTGTAACAACCGGGCCGAGCCTTGTCGTCGACCACGTCGATGCGGGCCTCTCGCAGGGGCCTCGCCGCTTTGGCGTCCTGAGTTCCATCGTCCTGGGCCAACACGTAGTTCGTGATCCATCTATTCAGGAACATTTCACAATCGCCGCGAGACAAAAACGAACCTATTTTGTCTCGACAGATCGACTTGAGGTAGTGGGCGATGCGCGACGTGCACATCAAATACGGAATCTGACTTGAAAGCTGGGCGTTGGCTGTTGCTTCCGGCGTGTCATACTTCTTGGCTCGCTGCACCGAGTTACCACCGAAGAATGCGGCGAAGTCCGTATTCTGGCAGTGCAGCAAGCCGATGAAGCCCAGGTCAGAGAGTTCCTTTTCGCGAGTATCCGGGATCGCCACCTCAGTGGGGATCTTGGCACTCACGTCGCCTTCGCGAGATTTGAACACGTGCACGGGCAAGTCTTCGACCATACCACCGCCCTCGGGTCCACGTATCGCGACGCACCAATGATGCTTCGCGAAGGCAGCCGTCAGTCGGTTGGCGTAGTCGTACGCTGCGTTGCCCCACAAGTACGACTCGTGAGAACCGCTCACGTCCTCTTCATAATTGAAGTCCTCGACTGGATTGTTCTCCGGCGAGTAGGGCAAGCGCCTCAGTGTATGGGGCAGAACCAGGGCGCAGAAGCGAGAGTCCTCCGAATCGCGGAAGGAGAGCCACTTCGTGTTCTCTGGATTGCTCTTGTCGAAGATCTTGGACAAGTCTCGCGGGTCCGGCATCTGGGTAAAGCTTTCCATGCCAAACATCTCGGGTGCTACACCCGAGACGAATGGCGCGTGCGCACCCGCGGCCACCTCAGTGATGGATGACAGCAGCGCAATATCTTGCGGACCCTTGTCGAACTGGAAGTCTCCAATCAAAGTAGCAAATGGGTCGCCACCGAAAAGGCCGAACTGGTACTCGTAGATTTTCTTCCAAAGAGCCGATTCGGTAAACTCGGCAGCTGCACCGAAGTCGTTCTTCAAGTCCTTCTTTGAGATGTTCAAAACCTTGATTTTGAGCGTCTCGGACGTTTCGGTGTTCATGATCAGATGGTTGAGACCCCGCCACGATGCCTCGAGCTTTTGAAAATCCTCATGGTGCAGGATCTTGTCGACTTGCTTTGACATGATCTCGTCGATCGCCGCGATGCGCGCATTGATCGTCTTGACCACACTCTTGTCGATCTTCGTACCTGGATCCAGAATCGTATCCACAAAGTTCTTGATCAGGTCCTGAGCGCGATTTCGTTGATCGTCACCCTTGGGCTTGATGCCCGTATCGATCATCTGGGCAAGAAGGTCGTCGCTCTCGAGTTCCTCGAGTTGGTCAATCTTGACTTTCTTTGCTTTCGCCATGATTAGCTCTCCTTTCCATCGGCCGGAGCTTCGTCGCCGCCCGCTTCGCTGGAACTGTCGCCTTCACCCTCTCCTGCGGCGTCGCCGCTTGCTTCACTACCCAACGCGCCAGCCAACTTGTCGCGCACTGCGTCATTGGACGAGACTTCGGCCAGGAGCTCTTCGAGACGATCGTTTCCCTCCATCCGACCCAGTAGATCCTTCAACTGATTTCGCACGTCTTGCAGCTTGTTGAGGGGCTCAACCTGCTTGACGACTCCTTCGGGAGAAAAATCTGCGAGCTTTTCAAAGTTCAACTCCACCGACAATTCACTGCCGTCGTCAGCCAGTGTATTGTCGACCCGCATCGCGAGCCGCGGCTTCATGCTCTTGAGGGCGTCGTCAAAGTTGTCGCGATCGATTTCTACGAATTTTCGATCCTTGAGTTTGGCGAGCGCCTCTTTCGGCTGTCCCGAAAGATCCGACATCACACCCATCACAAAGGGAATTTCCTTCATGACCTGGGCTCCGCCTGTCTCGACCTCGTAGGTAATGTGGACGCGCGGTGCTCGCACCCGGGCTTTCTTGTCAAATACGCTGTCGGCCATGAACGGCTCTCCTTAATGTTGTTCGTTTTGCTAGTAATCAGTTATCGTCATGATCGTTATTCTTGACCTCGCCGGCCCCACCTTGAATTCCCAGGGTGTCCCAGATACGGCTCAGCACGTTGTCGTCCTTGACGATCTCCTTCAACAATTCCGGAAGGGGCATCTGGCCCCAGCGTATCGTCCGCTGGATCAGATACGCAATCGGGCTGTGGGGTTCGGACCTCCTGAAGTAGTCGGAGACTTCGGTGAGACGCCGCAATGCGTCCTCGCGGCTCGCAACCGGTCCCGAGCTAGCACCGGGGCCTGCGGGAACCTGTTGTCCTTCGCCGCCCTCTGCGGTGCTCATTCCTTCTGATTCGGCTTCGCCTGGGGCCGGAATGCGCGCCTCGAGATACTCACGAACATCGAGCAACAACTCTGCGAGACCCACGAAGTTAGGCTCGTCCTCTTTAAAGAGTTCGTTGCACTCCGTTCGCAGCTCGTCCAAGGCGGCTTCGCAATCGCGCACATTGGCCACAGTCTGCCGCAACGCGCCCAGATCCGTCGAGTTGATGCAAGCAATCCAGTCGTCACCGCTGATATAGCCAATTTCCAGTAACTCGTTGTAGGCAGTCTGATCCGACTGACGGGCCCGTCGATCGACGAGCTCGGAGTTCTTGTAGTCAAACCAGGAGAGCATTCTTCCATCTGCCGAATCAACGATCGGACAACTGCTTACAGCCCGCAGAAAATCCTTTGACGCGCCCATCCAGGTGAGGGGACGGGCACGGATGGACAGCGTGATCTCGCCATCGTCCTCGTCGATTCCGGGATGGATGTGTTGCCAAAAGGTCCGCGCGAGCTTTGTTGCGAGTTGGAGCCCTGCGTGCAAACCGCTGAAACCATCGATCCGGGTGAGAGCCTCGGTGAGCCACGCTGCAATCTCGAGATCCTTGGTCTTGCTGGCGAGAGCCTCCTCACAAGTGCGAAACGACAGCACCCAGTCCGCGCTGCGTCCTACTCCACCCGGATCGTCTTCGACGGGAATTTCAGTACGCGCGTCGTTGATGGTTTGCAGGGTGATGTCAGCGGACTTCAGCCGCAGGTCGTCGCCCGCTGGTGAATCATCTCGAATAGGGGATACAAGGCGTTCTACGTCAAGCTCAAGCATGGGGGGGATTCACGCTCCTCTTGCTACGTACCTAGTGTTTTTCTTTTATTCGAACTCCACATTCAGATCTGAGGTTCGCGGTTCGCGGGTGCGGCTAGAGGCCGCCACCAAACCGCACGAGCATCTGCGTCAGGTAGTACTGCCGACGTTTCCGTAGTACTTGCTTTGCCCCTCGCAACACACCAACACCAGTTAGCGGTGTTGAGAAGCATGAATCTTTCGTCCGCGAAACTTGATCGAGATACGACCCAATCGCGCGGCACCGAAGAGGCTAACGCTTCCAGCAAGCCAGCGGAACCCGCGTGGGTCGAAACCGAAACTCGAATTCAGATCACCCTAAAATTTTTTATCACAAAATTGTGTGTTTTTTGGCACAATTAATCACATTGGTGCGTCGAACTTCCGCAGGCTTGTCCACCTGAGGTGATTTTTCGTAGTCTAGTCGGGTCGGGAAATCGGGAATGAGCCCCATCTCGATTCTAATCTGGAGTGCGATCACCATGAAAAGACACGAGATCATTTCGCTTTGCGTGCTGGCCGACTTCGCCGGCAGCGCATGTAAACCACTTGCTGAGCGGCGCTTCGTCAGGGTCGACCGCGATACCCTCGATGACGCAATCCGAAGCATCCGGCCGGTAGCTCTTCTGCAGCTTCCCTTTTGTCGCTCGTTGCGTATTTCGAGCTTCGACGACTTTCGGCCCGACCAAATTGCCGAACGTGTTCCTGCGCTCAAGGCGCTGCTCTATGCACGTGCTGAAGTCGCGAACCCCGCAGCAATGCGCGTACACCTCGAGGAGGCGGGAGCCTCCCAGGAAATCGAAACCAATTCTCCCAACAGCGCGGACATCCCTGCGACTAGCACCGAACCCGTAGCAGACGAAGACCTGCTCGAATCGATCCTCACTCCATCCACTGCACCGACCCGCAACTCCAGCTCGTCTCTTTCTAGCTTCGACAATTTGGTCCGAGCCATCGTCGAAGAATCCGCAGCGAGAAACGACTTCGCGCGAGAAGACACGCGGCGCGCAGCGATTGATGACGAGTTGGGGCGACGCATTCGAGCGATACTCCACCACCCAAAATTCCAGAGCCTCGAAGCCAGCTGGTGTGCTGTGCGCGAAATCGTACGAGCGGGAAAAGACATACCACTGAATCTCTTTGACTTACGACTCGACGAAACTGTCGAAGATGCAGAGCAACCGGATAGGCGCGACACACTTGTCGAACGTATGGGTTGGCGTGCCGACCCCGGACTGTTGGCCACTAGATTCTCTCACATGCTCTGCGCCATGGAGATCAATGACGACGACCAAGGGCAGCTGGCCTGTTCCCATCTGTCAGTCTTGGCCGCTGAGTGCAGCGCAACGTTGCTAATTGGGGTCAAGCCCGCGCTGATGAGGGACGGTGGGCTGCCATCACCGATATGGCGACAACAGTTAACTCAAAGCGCGAGTAACAATGTGATGCTCGCGCATCCTCAGATCCTGCTCCGGCTGCCCTACGGCGAAGAGACCGACCCCATAGACGAGTTTAGGTTCGAGGAACTCGACGAAGAAGCTGAAGCCAGGTTGGAACCAGAGCGGTCTCGCTATCTCTGGGGCAGTGCCGCGCTGGCGTTGGGGATTGCACTTTCGAGTTGGGACGCACGAGGCGGCGGATTCGGCGAAATCACTTCACTTCCAATACATGTGTTCCGCAGCCAGGACAAAATTCGGTCCATCGGCCCGGTCGCCGAGCTGTTGAGCGAAGCGCGGATCAAGGAATTGAATGACGCCGGCTTCGTTTGTCTGGTTGGAATCGTCGGCGGAGACAGCGCTCGAGTAGTCGGCATGCGATCGTTACTCGGCTAGCGCTACCTGTCGAAGAGTATTTCGACATCGGCGACGGTGATTGTGTCGCCCAACTCGAGGGGGCCGCGCTTCACGAATTGGCCGTTGATCTGAGTACCATTAGTGGAGTCGAGATCGATAATCTCAACCATTCGACCCCGGACGACGATTTCCGCGTGGTAGCGAGAGACTTTTGTTCCCGCCAACACGAGATCGTTGTCCTCCAACGCTCCAATTAGAGTCTTGCCTTTACGGAGAGCAACCTGGGTTCCCGCAAAGGGACCGGATGCGATAGAAATTCGTCCGACCGTCCCAATCCTGCGCACCAACTCGACGACCAGCAGGATCAGCCCCAGAGCCCCTACAGCAACCAGCCAGGGCCAACGCGGGCCGGCGATGTCTGGAAAATAGGCTGTTCGTTCTCCCGATTGTCCTGCAACGGTAATTCGAATCCTGTGCTGCTCTCCGTCCATATTCGATGGGTAGGTCACGAGGTAGCTCTGCGTCATCTGCTGGCCGACCAGATCGAAGAAGTCGCTCACCTCGGCGATCGAGACCGCTTCCATGAATTCGCCACCAGATTTCTCTGCGAGCTTGCGCATCTCGTCGAGGCCGGCCCCGCCGAAGCGCGCGTATCCCACAGAAAAAATAAGGATGTGAGATTCGTGATTGCGTCCTTTCGCCTCGGCGAGAACCTCGTCACGAGTTCGGTCGCTTCCGTCATCCTTGCCGTCGGAGAACAAGATTACGAACCCGCGTCGCGGTAGCCCCGACGTTGTACGAATCAGATTAAGGGCACGGAATGCCCCGTCAAATAAAAGCGTATGCCGGCTGCGCTCGATATCGATCTCGAGATCACGCAGGGCCAGACGGGTCTCAGCGCGCTGCTGCCCAAAGCGCGACACGATATTGATGTCCTCTGAAAATGTAACGATTGCGACGCGGTCCTCTGGACGCAATTGGTCGAGAAAAGAAATCGCGGCTTCTCGGGCCTTCGCAAAGGGCTCGCCCCGCATTGTTCCGCTGGCGTCGATCGCCAGCACTGCGGTGATTCCGCGACCGGTCGTGTCGAGTGAGCGCACGCTCAATTTATCGACGTCGATTCGCTCGTCGTCCTGCCAGACCTCGAGGGCTTGAGGCGAGAGATTGCGAATCGGGGAACCGTACTCGGTGAGCACCCTCACGTAGAGGTCTACGACCCGTTCGCCATCCGTCCCGGCCACGGCGTCGTCAAAGCCGATCCGAGCGACCTTCTGTAATGAAAGCGGAGCACGCTCTTGGGCAATCAGGGCACTCGAGGACATGAGCAAAAACAACAGGAGCGCCGCTCCTGCAGTACGCCACCCCACGATTAACTCAACCTAAACTTCATGGTTGTGTTGCCGACTCGAATCAGATCGCCGTCGGTAAGTGTGGCGCCACCCGTTACTTCATCGCCGTTCAGAAAGGTCGGGTTCATTCCCTCCTTCAGGGGTTTGATTCCAAAATTGCCGGACTCGTGGATGATGGTGGCGTGCTTCCGCGATACGGCGGTATCTCGCTCGTCCGTGCGAATCTCTACGGTGTCGCCACGAGATGCGTCACCACGACCGATTGTATTCTCGCCGTCGAAAACTTTGTAAAGCTCGCCTTTGGCGGCGCCTTCCACGACGATCAGGACTCCGACCAAGCTGCCCTTTGCGGCGCTGATCGGGTGATAATTTGTGGCGGCGGCATCGTGGCTAACGGGCGGTGGTGGGCTCACGTTTGGAGTGGGATCCGGGCGAACCGAGACGTTGTCCGGCAGCGGTTGTGGAGTCGGGGGCAGCTGATCCTGCATTGGGATGGGGCTGGATTTTTGTCCGCCCATGAACTCGGTAGAATTGGACGAGCTTCGGCGCGGCGGCCGACGCTTGCCGGAGCTGCTGCGCCCGGCGCTAGAGCGGCGGCGCGCCCTTCCTTTGTCCTTGCCGCTTTTCAACCAGTCGAACATGCCGACCCTCTCTCAGTCCTACTCCCTATTCGTGACACGCAGCTGATAACACTGCATCACGTTGAGAGTATCGCGATCTTTACGGATTCCGGCCAGTCGCGATCTCGGGGGCCCGATGAGGCGATTACTGGGTGGCGCGGACCTTCCAGATGGTCATATTTCCGTCGTCTCGCTCAACCAGAAGCGCGGTCAACCTCGAGCGAGTCTGAGTCGAATTTCCCTGTCGCTGGCTGGTGAAATCGTGGATAAAATCGACACTGACCCGCCCTTGATTTGTCGAAACTTGCGGCTCTGAGATCGTCACTTCGAGCCGCCCGCGGCGGAAACACAATCCCTGTAGAATCTGCCGCTCGAGATCGGTCATGATCCAGACGCGTGCGAGACCGTCGAGATCGCACCGCTGCAATGCCGATTCATAGTCGCTCAGGGCCTCTAGCGCGCGATGCATGGTTGCTTCGGTCTCGGGATTCTGCCGATCCGGCGCGAGATGAGCGGGACCCGCAGCTGTCTTTCGAAGGGTCGGCTGAGGACCACGACTGCCAATTCTCGAAATTGCCCACTTGCCATCGCCATTGAACTCGAGCGAGGCCGATAGCATCGAATGGCGCGTCTTTGCTTCGCCGGGGCACCGGAACCTCAGCCACTGGTCAAAGTCGACCAAAGCGCTACGACCGGCAACCAACATTTTTGAGGTCTCAATGGACAGGTCGACGTTCTCACAGCTCGACCAGGCATTCTTGATCAACATACGCTCGACTGCGCCCATCGACCAGATGGACTGCAGCTTCTCGAGATCGCGGCCCACGAAAGCGGCCCGGTACTCCATCAGAGCCCAGCTCAAGGCAGAACGCAGCTCCGCGTCTGCCTCTTCCATGGGTTCGGTTTCACTCGACTCGAAATTCGGGCGCAAGACCCTGATTTCGACATCCAGTGAACCTTGTGCCGGATCTACTTGATCAGCCCGATAACCGGCAATGTCGAAGCTCTGCCTAGTTTGCTCGATGTCCGGTTGAACAGATTTACTCGTGCCCCCACAGGCCAGTAGTACAACAACTACGAGAAGGCTCAAGCGAGCCCGATACAGCATCGCTCCAACCTTCCTGCAAATCACTCGACCAAGGGTCCTTGATTCACCGCCACGAAACTCGCGCATTCAGCACACCTATCCCGGGGGGGATTCGATGAGAACAGTACGTTACCAAACTCCGAACCAAAGCTCTGCCAGCCGTCAGACTCTTGGAGCACTCGTGTCTAGAGTTTCACTTGGAATGAACGTGGCGCTAAGTCCCTCGACGGTGGCCAACTCAGTCAATTCAAGCTCTTGCACAATCTCGATCAAAAGCTCATCTCGGATAGCAGCGTAGTCATTTGGCAACATATTCAATAGCTTCAGCTGTTGAAAGAGGAACTCAAACTGCTGGAGATACTCTCCGGCCTCCTCGTGCCCCGCAGATTCCGTCAGGAATTGTCGGAAGAGTTTATCCAGAACTTGATCACTATTTGCCTCCTCGCGATATGTGCGAATCGCGGTCTGAAAGGCCGGTCCAATTCGCTCGGTTGTAGCGCTGGAACGAATCAGCGCCCGGTAGAGTTGGAGAACTCCGAGAGCACTTGAATCTCGGAACGTATCCTCCTCGAAGTCCCCGGCCAGAGCCATCACTTCTTTACAGGCCTCGGAAACTTCATCGCCCTCCTCTAATTGAGCACACTGCATCCAAGCAAGAATTTCCTCCTTCTTCGGAGGTGCCGGGCCAACTTCGGGCGGCTCGGGCGGCTCGGGTGAAATTGGAAGCGTTGGGAAGGTCGTTTGTTGGAACGCACCGCGTGCAATGCCGTCGTAGCCAACCGAATCGCGCAAGATATCGGAGGTCAGGATCGGCGTACTGTCCAGATTGATCGCGGCGAGCCGCAACTTGTCTTCGGGTAGTGGCTGTGATGTGACCAAGATAGTCGGAATCGTCAATTCACCTTGGTCACTCGCCGAGCCCGGCTCGTGCCTCACGCCGAAGGTCGCGACACCTATCCCGTCGAGCGTCAACGTGTCGTCTGTGGCCGAGATCAGAATTGTATTGGCGACGATATCCACACCAGTATCTTTGACTGGATCGGCCTCCGGGTCAGCGAGGTCGACCAGGCTGGCGGTGCGCAACAATATGGTGACGCTTCCGGCGCCGATCTCGAGCGTGCGAGCGGTTAGATCTGCAATCGTGACGGTTCCGCTCAGCGCATTTATCAAGAGATCACCCGGCACACTGAGTCGTTCGCCTCGCCCCATGGTGATGTCACCGTTCGCGGAATCGAGCGTCAGGTCTCCGTTAACTGTCCGGAACATCGTCGCACGATTTCCGCTGGGATCTGTGCTCGGCGTCCGTCCAGCTGGATTGAGACTGATACTGTTGACTGCCCACAGGACCTGTTCCCCTGTGAGCTTCGCGAACCGAACCAGGCCCTCCGTTGTAGCGTCGATCTGAATCTTGAAGAAATCGAGACGCGATTCGCCGTTTTCGTCTCTACCGATGTCATTGTCAAATTGGACGTTGCCCGCGGCAGCGATCGTGAGACCGAAACCATTCGGGTCGACTATCGTGGTGTCGCTGACTATCGTGTCCATGAACAAAAATGCATCGCCGTCGCTGTCAGAACCTGCAGTGAGGACGGCGTCTCGTGTCAAGACCACTGGGCCCGCATAGGTCTGCGACCCACCGCTGTTCACGACTCCCATTGAAATCTTACCAGCCGTGACCTTGAAGTCGCCTCCGATGTTGCTTGTTGCAAAGTCGATCCCACCCGTCGTGACCAGATCGACGTCACCACCCGATCCCGTCGTGTTGACCGAGATCGTGCCTCCAACCGTCAGCGGGTCCGCCGTCCCGAGTGTGATATCCGCGTCGTCGGTAACCGTCGTGAAAATCGCATTCCCAGTCACGACAAGCGCGCCGGTGATGTTGGTGATGCTCCCGTCGGTTGCCGTCGCAGTCAGGTCACCGGTGTCACCGGTGATCGTTGTGGCTGCAAAATCGATCTCCGTATTGGCAGTCGTCAGCGTCAGGTTGCTCGGCGCACCGTTGACGTCTGTAGCGACCGTCGTCGTACCCCCTGCGGCCATGGTCGTCACGGTCAAAGTATTGCTGTCGCCGACGTAGTCGACCGTCAGCGTTCCCTGCGCCGCCGCGTCGAGCGTCAAGAACGTCTCGGCTAGCGTCTGGACTCCGTGCTCCCGCACCTGGATCTCACCGACGCCCGTATCCCGCAGCGTAAGCGTCGTCGCGCCCCCGATATCCAACGGGTTCACGATCTGCTCTGCGACGAGAGTCACGTTAGAAGCGACGATCTCCGCGGTTAAGGGGGAATCGGCGGCCACTGTGATCGCACCCGCTACCGCACTCAGCGTCACTCCCGAACCCACTCCGCCGCTGGCCATCAGCAACTCGTTCATGTCTACGGCAAGGATGATGTTGCCCGTATCCGACCGAAGCTCGATCCCCGTGTCTCCACCGCTCAACAGCTGACCCGACACCGTCACGTCGCCGGTCGCCGAGCTAACCGTGAGGTCGCCGCCAACAGTGCTGGCCACGACTTCGATGCCACCATCGTGCTCGATCGTCGCGTGGCCGGCGCTTCCGTTCGTGTTGACCGCGATCGTGCCTCCAACCGTCAGCGGGTTCACCGTCCCGAGTGTGATATCCGCGTCGTCGGTAACCGTCGTGAAAATCGCATTCCCAGTCACGACAAGCGCGCCACTATTGATGATGCTCCCGGTAGCGGCCGTCGCGGACAGGTCGCCGCCCACGGTACTCGCCGCAAAGTCGATTCCACCCGCTGTGAACAGGGTTGCATTGCCCGAATGATTCAGGGTTATCGTGCCGTCAACGCCGGCCCTCGTATCAATCGGGGCCCCTGCGGTCATGTTTAGATCGACACCACTGCTCGCAAATGTCCCGCCGTTGGTAGTGATGGTCGCGTTGATATCGACGTTTCCGCCCGCTTGGAGGTCTACGTGTAACTCATTGCCCGTTAGCGTCGATGAGATCGTATCGTTGATCGCGATATCACGGCCCGCGTCGAGAGTAAGGGTCGCCTCACCCCCCATCGTCTTCGTGATGCTGGCGTTTACTGCGATGTCGCCGAATTGCAGACCGGAGTCATCGGGGAGACTCTGGGTGGTGATCGTTACGTTGCCTCCGAGGTTCAGTGTCGTTTCAATATCGAGTGCCTGAACGACAGAAGGCGGATCGCTGGCAGCGGCCGGATCAGCCGGAAAGTAGGTATCGCCAATGAGGAGAACATCGGGGGATGTGGGGTCGTTGCTGATCACCACGTTGCGAGGATCGAGCAACCAGGTCCCGCCTGCGCCTTGCGACGCGCTCGCGTCCACGTGGGCCCCAAAGACATAGAGTCGATCCTTGCTCGAGGTCTCGATAAAGCCACCGTCGCCGCCGAGTTCACCTCCCCGCGCGTCGATCGTGCCGAAAACCCGGGTGTCGGTGTCAGACCAGACGATGATCTTGCCACCATCGCCGTCGCCGGTCGCCCGAGCGAGCAGCTCGCTGTCTGAACCAACGTAGGTCCTCGACGCGGTGCGCACATCGCCACCACCGAGGTAGTCACCGCCAACCAAGATCTCTCCGCCACCCGCTTCACCGGATGCATCGATGGTCGCACCGTCGATGACAACCTCGTCTCCGAGCACATGCACCGTGCCCCCGGTCTGCCCAATTTCAAGATTCGAAGCGTCGAGGGTTCCCTGGACCAGGACCTGACCGTTTGCGCCTCCTTCCAGCGCGATCCGATCGGCCCGAATCATCCCCGGATGACGCACGGCGAGTGAGTAGAGATCTCCGGCGGCCAGAATGACACGTCCCCCGGCGGCATCGATCAAACCACTGTTCTCGACACCGGGAACACTCGCTTCAGACACATCCCGTTGAGAGTCGATCTTGACGACGATATTTCCGCCGAGGTGTCCAATTGCGACCTCGTCCCCGGCCACCATGGCGACCAATCCTGAATCTGCAACGATCAATCCGTGATTCGCAACGAACCGGCCAATCAAGTTAACGACGTTGCCGCGGATCTCGCCCCAGTTCTCCACATCTCCAGTCAAACTTGTAAAGCGATCTACCTGATCGAGAAAGTCTCGGTCCGACATCGATCCGGCGACGGCATACAACCCACCGACGTCGACGATGGCGGTGCCGCCAAAGAAAACACCCGCAGAGTTGAGCAGGTAGACGCGGCCATTGGCCCTGAGGGTGCCCATGATCTGGGTGGGGCTGCCGTAGATACGATTGAGAACAGAAGATTGTGCATTCGGTTGGATGAACTCCACAGTCTCGTGATGATGGATGTCGAAGCTGTCGAATTGAATGATGGCGCCATCTGAGGCGATAATTTCCGTGAGGTCGTCTATCCGGTCGATGGTCACGTCGCCATGGATGACCTGCTCACCCTCAGGCCCGGCGAACGCAAGTTTCGGAAGCCCCACAGCAACCCATCCGACAAGCCAAGCTACACACAACAGGTTCATCCATTCAGTGATTTCACCGCGCAATCCGTAAAAATTTTTCGATGTCCGCAACCAGCTCATGTTCGAACCTCCCACTTCCGATCGAATTGGCCTTTGCCAATTCGCTTTGCTCTCTAGCCATCCATTCGATTTCTCTTCTCTCAGCTTTCCTGACTGTTTGGATTCGTCATTCACCGGCAGTCACGGTCATCCATTGCCGCCCGCTACTCGCGCGCGGTGCTCATGCTCAGTAGAAGATGCTCGCCAAAAAATTAATCTCCGATTCGTGCTTCTTGATCGTGCACAGGGATCCACCACCACCAAGGGGGGTGCAGTGAGCGTCTTCGAGAGCAATTCCCCAATCGAGGCGCAGCTGAACATTCCTTTTGATGAACAACTCGGTCCCAACGCCAACCGACTGCAAGGTGTCATTGAACTCGGCCACCTGACGATCTGTCTGACGGATGCTGGCCACGTCATAGAAGACCTTCAGGACCCAATCCCAATCGGGACGCTCTCCGGGACCACGAGGGGCAATCGCGAACTCGCCAATCAAGGGAAAAACGGTGGTAGCAGGGCGCGGTTTGAAGATGCGAGGCACGTGGTAGCGGTACTCGAGGCTGCCGAGATGAACCGAGTCCCCCGCCGTCACTCCCTGTTCGTATCCCCTTACGGTTTCCATCCCGCCGGCAATCTGAAGCGCATGGGACTGCAGGCGATATTTGTCGAAGGTGCTCTGCCCCCGGTATCGGATGACAAATTCGTGGGCGAGAGTTGGGCTCGGGTTCTTCGGATCGGCCAGGAGGCCATCGATGAAGAACGCTAACTTTGCATCCCAACGCAGAACTACCGGGTTGTCGTCCGGCAACAGGCGCACAAGATTGTTGAAGTCCGACATCGGGTCCGAGTCGTCGTGGTTCAGCGTTCCGAAATCGACCCATGTACTGGCTCGAAGTTTCAGCTTTGGGTTCTTGCGCTCCAACCTGAGACCGAGACGGGCGATCAAGAAGTTTTCGGTTCCGCCGGTAACCAGGCCGCTGGTCTTGGTCTTGGTCTCAATGTATTCGTACGTGGCCCCACCCATCACGTCGAGGAAATATTCTTCGAACTGGAAGAAGTTGTAGACGAGATTCAATTCGCCTCGGGCCTGCTTTCCGTCGATATCGGTTGGGCTCTGAAACTCGCCAGCTGTTCCTTCGTAGTCTGCATACGATCCGGCAACTTCCATCCGTACGGTATCGATCCAGAGAGGCAACTGATAGATGCCATTGGTTGCCCGAACATTGCCATTGGTATTCATCACATAGTCGAGGGCAAAGATGTCGTCGCGATTAGTCAGCTGCAAATCCACGAAGCCGACCCGTGCCTGCGTCCGCCCGGTCTGCTCGCCACCGGTATTCGAAATCGAGCCGTAAGTGATCCAAGGCTTCGATTCCGTAATCTGATAGTCGAGGTACAGCTGCTGTTTGTCATTTGAGGGCGAGAGTTGTGCGATTACGCGGCGTCCCGGGTGGCGGTTGAGTCGCGCAACGTAGTCATCCACCTCGCTCGGCCAGAACAACTCCCCCGCCTGCACCGGCGATTCCCTCAGAATGCGGGAGTGTGCCCGGTTGTTCGTCGCGTCGACTTCGGGAATTCGTTCGCCGGTGGCGAAGCTCTGAAGTTCCTTGATGGTCGGCAGAAAAATTGTGAGGCGCAGGGTTGTATTCCCCTCCGCCCTCAAATCCTGTCCCGTAGTGAAGCCGATGTCTTCTCCGTCTGGCGCAACGATGATGCTCCCGAGCCCCTCGTGCGATACCGCCTTGACGATCTGCCGGTTGATGCTGGCCAGTGCCGCCGCGGTAAAGTGGGTGGGACTATCGGCCGGAATTTCGTCCAGCCTGAAGTCCACCTGCGCTTCGGACTTCTCCGGGGCTACGAAGACGTTGCCCTCCCATTCGATCAACTCCATCATTCCGAGCTTGATCCGAGTCCTACGCAAAAATGAGATCGAAGGAGCGTTGGGCGTTTCGTTCAAGTAGTCCAACTGGAACCGTGTTACGTGATAAGTGACAACCTCGAGTGACTCGGTCTCAGGCGATTCAACAACCAGTTCGTTGGCGTCGCCCGTCTCACCTTCGACCCCATCCGTTTCGGAAGTGTCGACTTCTTCCGCAGTGGATTCTGCAAAAGCGTTATCGGGCGTGGCGGCTTCTCCAGCGGCCGTTTCGACAGCCGCAGGATCGATGACCGGCTCCGGCCCTGTCTGCAACTCTGCTTGTGACCAGGCAACGGATGAGTCCATGCAGAGGACAAGTCCCCAGGCGATGCTCAAAATGAGCGACGACCGAAAACGACACCGGATGCGATAAATGAATTGGGGGGGAGAATTCATCGTCCGCGGGCTCCGAATTGAGTTTCATTCGAGCCGCGAAATTAATGTCGGGCTTCGCGGCAACTGCATTTTTTCGAACAGCAACCCGGATGGTCTCACCCAGCCAAGGACGCGCCCGCGGGACGGGGAGATCCCGAAGCACGTAAAAAAAATATTTTCAATCAGTCGATCTACGTAAGGCAAATACCTCTGCAGTTCTACGCGTTAGTACTCGGCAGCCACCAGGGAACAAATTCAGACTAGCAATCTTCTATCACAATCAAGTAAAATGCCACAAACAAGTGACACCCGGAAGATCAATTCTTTGATCGCTCGTTGCGTTCCCGAATTTCCTTGATCTGCCACTCGTCGCCACGACGAGCCAGCAAGGCGGTCAACTCCGAATAGCGCGAACCAGCCTTGGTTTTGTTGCACTTGTTGTACAGAATGTTCTCGTCAAAGTCGACCTGTGCGTCGCTGCCTGTGATATTCGAGTCCGTAAAACTGAGAAGCACGCGTATCTGGCCGCAGTCTTCAAACAGCTGCTCTAGGAAAACCCGCTGAAAGCGTGACATGCTCCAGACGCGATTCAGATCTTCGATCGACCGCGACTCGTAGGCAGATTCATAGCTCTCCATGGCCTTGCGCAGGCCGAGGTCCTCGGCCGGAGGCGGAGGTAACGCGACCGGTGGAGGCTTGTTCTTCTCTTGCAGGAGCGCCAACCTTAATTCCTCCAACTGCCTGCGCGCGTCAGCCTCCCGTTTCGCGGCGATCTTGCGTTCTTCCTCGAGGCGCAGATTCTCGGACAGTCGTGCGTCCTCCAACTCCTTCGCACGTTTCTGAGCGATCAGCAGGGCCGCCTTGTTCTCTTTCTCAGCCTCGCTTTGAATCTTGGCTTCATTAAGCGCGGCCGTCAGGGCCGCCTTGCTCTCTGCCTCAGCCTCGCCTTGCTTCTTGGCCTCTTCAAGCGCGGCCTTCAGTGCGTCGATGTCCCGCTGGGCGGACGCCCCGTCACCAACCGATTTCATGGCTCGTTCGAGCTTATCCTTCAGCGCATCGATGTCCCGCTGGGCTGCCAATTCGCGGTCTCTTATGTTTTGGCGCTCAACTTCGAGGATCTTGTCCACGTCTTCCTGGGTCGGGCCTATCTGACTTTCCTCGATGAGCACCTGCCAGGCGAAATAGCCGGTCAGCGCAAGTACCGGCAGGGCAATCGCAGCCGCGACCAGCGGACGGATCCCTCCCGCGTACGCCCCCGAAACTCCGTCGAGAGCATCTCGCAGTGCGTTATTAAAGTCGTCGGCGCTCGCGAACCGCTCACTTTCCTTGATGCTGCACGCGGTTTCGATGACGTCCAACACACTGTCTGGAATTGACTCGTGACCGAAGAATTCGAACTCTTTGTCTTCCGCCTGAAGCGAAACCAGGTGCTGCAAGACCGCTTGCCCGTCGGTGGCGTCGAGATCATCGATCTGATCGTAGACGGTCTCACCGGACAGCACGGTGTAGAGCGAGAGACCCAACGAAAAGACGTCACTTCGAACCGTAGTCGGCTCACCCAGTGCGTGCTCGGGTGACATGTAGAGCGGTGTACCCGGAACGCGGCCAACCTCGGAAATTTTCGCGGAGTGTCTTCCCGTGGCGATGCCGAGATCGCCGAGAATCGGGATCCGGTCGTGGGTCAGGAAGATGTTCTCGGGCTTGATGTCTCGATGGACGACATTTTCCCGATGCAACCGGGCCAAGGCTGCGAGCACACCGCAAAAGTACTCGCAGACATCGGTCACCGTGTATCGAACTCTGGCAGGTGCCGGGCGAACATGGATGAAGCTCGTTGCGTTGGGATCGATCTCAGTTTCTACCGGCGCGACATCGACGCTTTCCTCTTCGTCTTCCTCCTCCTCCTCGTCCGTTTCATCCAACCAATCCGGCGGAATGTCGCAGAGGGTCGAACCCTCGATAAAGTCCATGGTGTAGAAATGGCAGCCGGTCCCGGCATCCTGACCAAAATCGTAGACGTGAATCAGGTTCGGATGCTGAATCGTTGCGAGGATCTGTGCCTCCGCGAGGAAGCGCTGGTAGTCCTCGCCCCCGGCAGCCTGGGGCTTCAGCAGCTTCAATGCTCGTGGCGCATTGAAGAGTTCCGGGTCAGTCACGCGGAATACCCAGGCCATCCCGCCTTCGGCGACGAAGTGATCTACTGGATACCTACCGATGCGTCGGAGGGCGGCGACGTCGAAACCCATAACCTACTTCCTACTCTTTTCGGTCGCCCGCAAAGCGCATCCCATTCGAAGTCGGACGCAACACCAGGTCCCTCTGAGTCTTCCTGGAATCGAAACCCGGCCAGGCCCCGGGAGGATCGAAGGTCTCGGTCACACGCAACGCCACAAACCCCCCCTCCCACTGTCTCTTCTCTACGATCGCAATTTCATATCCGGCGATGCCGTCGCCATAGAGTTCGCGAAACTCAGACTCGCTCTCGCGGAAACCCAGCTCCTTGTAGAGAGGGAAATCTCCCCGGCCCAGCGCCTGCTTCCATGAGGCTACGAACGCGTCGACCGCGCGTGCCGTCTGGATGGCGGCCTCCTTCGCACGAGCCTCCGCGAGTGCAAGCGCCTCGAGCCGGAGCAGTTCCTGTTCGGCTGCGAGTTTTTCGCGTTCGGCAGCCTCCTGTTGCTCAACCTCCAGCATCGCCGCCGCCAAAGCTGCCTGCTTCCGAGCCAGCGCCTCTTTGGCCTCAGCGATCTTGAGAGCCAGCGCGTGCTCGCGCGCCAAAGCCTCTTCGCGGGCTAACTCCGCCAAGCGAGCCGCTTCCAAGCGGGCTGCCTCCTCCCGCGCAGCCTCGGCCTCGAACTCTGCAACCAACGCCGCAGCGCGATCCGCTGCCGTTTTGGCCTGCAAGGCTTGCTCCTGGGCTACACGCTCGGCCTCGGCCACAGCTTCGGCGGCCTCCTGAGCGAGTCGGATGTTCATCTGATGCCGAGTGAAGCCCGCCAACAGTGCGGCAACGATCAGAACTGAAATGCCTACCAGCACCATTTTCTTTTTGCGTGTGCTGCTCGCGCCACCAAGGTCGTTAGTGTCATCCGCCATGATGTTCAACTCCTCTGCGTTCAAAAATTCCAATTCGCGAGTTTCCCCAGTTCCTCGTTTATCCGGTACTGCGAATTTGGCGATATCGTCGGGCACCGCAATGATCTGGACTGTCACGTTGTCCGGCGAGTCGTACTCGACATTGGCCATGTCAACCAATAGGCGCACTGCCTCGTCGGGAGTTTCGAATCCGACTATGGCAGAGATATCTGCCTTGCTCAGGTAGCCGCACAGCCCATCCGAGCAGAGGAGATAGGAATCTCCGGGCTCGATCTCAAAGCTGAGAAGATCGACCTCGACGCTGGGTTCCGGCCCGATCGCACGCGAAAGTTCGTTGCGACGTGGGTGACTCTCCGCTTCCTCCTCGTCGATCGTTCCCAGGCGAACCCAGTCGGCAACCACGGAATGATCTCCGCTCAACTGTTCGAGTTCCCCACCTCGGTACTGGTATGCGCGACTATCTCCTACCCACGCCAGTGTCACCATGCCATTGCGGTCAAAGAGCAGCGCGACTCCGGTTGTTCCCATGCCGCTCAGTGTCGGGTCCGCTTGCGAAGCAGCGTACACCGCACGATTAGCCTCCTCGAAACCATGACGCAGCCGGTCACCCGGCAGCCCTTCGCCGCTTTCGAAAATTCGGGCGACGGTCTCGACACAAATCCGACTCGCGGTGACACCCCCGGCATGTCCCCCCATGCCGTCCGCGACAATCAGCAGCCGCTCACCGAGTGCATTGCGAAACTCACCGCACGCGTCTTGGTTTTCCTGACGCGTTCGCCCAACATCACTCAATGACGAACTGAGCAGTCGATCGGTCTCCATCAATGGGACTCCAGAGGAATACCGTCCGCCAAGCCAGGGCCCTAGCATACTCGATAATGTGATATCGCAAGCTCCGGGTTTCTTGGACCATCTAGCGTGGCCATACCCGTCGAATTGGCAAGAACGGCAGTTACTCGGCGAAAAGTGCTTCATTGACAAGATGTTGCCGGTCCACCGCACCTCGCTCGATCGGTAAACAGCCACTCAGCCCAGCGTCAGAACCGATTGCGCGAGAAATCACCCAAGCGGCCCAACAATTGTCCGCGCCCATTTTTCGCTCCCGCATACGAGAAATGATTCCTTCCTTCTATATATATGTATTCGTAAAGCTAGAATCACGACATCGTCCCCAGCCAAACTGCGCCAGCTTGGCCCGCCAGCAGCATTCGGACTTTTGGGAGCCCTAATCCAAGACACCATCGAACTGCGGATCTCGCGGAACAGCTCGAGGTCCAGGTGCGCTATTTCTGGAAACTACTCCTGGAGCCCGTCTTACTTTCCAGCGAGTTTTTGCCAACGCGCCAGCTCGCTTTCCAACCAGCCGTTTTCCCAGAAGCTCACGTCCCCGCCGTTCTTGAGCAGGGTCTGATGGGCATCGGCCATCACGCTCGCGGCTTCGCGGTGATCCGGCGCGATGGCGAGGGCGGCTTCGGCCAGGCGTATGGCAGTGGCCTGATCTCCGGACTGGCTGCGCGCCCGAGCTCGTTCGAGAATCGACTCGACCCCGGCCAGGCCGGCCAGTTCGGAGATCGCGATGTTCGGATCGGTGGCATACAGGTCGGCGGTCGAGCGGCGCTCGAACCAGCCGGTATAAGATTCCCAAATCGTACGAACCCCCCACGCGACCTTGCCATAGCCCAGTCCCACCCGGAGTTCCTTCGGCAACTCGACCTCTTCCATGATCTCGTTCAAGGTCTTGCCCGCGTTGATTCCGGCGAGGGTTTCGCGGTGTACGTAGTCGACCGCGTCGTGCAGTCGTCCCAGGCATGCGTCGATCAGTTCTTCTCCCTCGATCGGCATTCCTCGTCCGGTGATGAGCATCTGGGGCCGCAGCGCGCGCAACCGCTCTGTGTTCTTCATGTACGGCACCGGGAACCGGTACTTGTCCCCGCGCAATGTATTGAAGTTGGGAAAGTGGGGGAACAGCGGGCCAAATAGATTGCTCAAGATGGCGATGCGATGTCGCGGCAGCCAAACCGCAAGACTGTCGATGGTTTCGCCCCCGGGCATCGCGATCAACTCGATCTCGAGCCCGCCCTCCGAAAGCGAGATTTGTTCATCGAACACGATGTCCGGGGTAGGGACGTCCTGGCCCTTGGACACCCCGGGATACCGCTCGGCGAAGTCGCGGATCTGTTGCGGAAGCTTGGGAAACCACCGCAGTGCGGTACCCGCGCGAAACCGCGGCAAACGCGCGTCGTCGGCCTGGCAAGCGGGATTGTTCGCCTGGGCGACATAGCGCGTGTTGGCGTCGCGAAACAGCGAGACCCCGCCCACATGGTCGACGTGCCCCTGGGTGGTGATGATGTAGGTGGTCGGGTCAGAAGAGATCGCCGCGAAAAGACTCTGGTGATGCGGGGCCTCCCAACCCATGCCGGTATTGATGATCACTCGGCCTGCGTCGGTCGTCAGCAGGTAGGACGCGCTGGTCCCCGCCGATCGGTAGATGAAGTCGCAAAATGGCACCGCCTCTTCGTCATAGTCGGGGTGAAGCAATTCGCGGCCCGGGCGCTCGTCGATCAGGCGGTCGACCTCGTCTTGAATGCTCATTGCACTTCCTTTCGAATCTCGAAGCGATCCAGATAAAAATCGAATCCGGAGCGCACTTCCGCTGGCTCGACCAAAAAGTCCTTGCGCAGGTCGTAGACCACCTGCCCGTCCCTTCCGCGCGGGTGTTCCTCGACATAGCGGGCGATCTGCCCGCGCGCTTCGCTCGTCATTTCGAGGCCCGCCACTTCGTAAATACGCTCGACGGTCCCCATATCGTCCGACATCAAGTCGTGGAAGAGCACGTCAATCGTGCGGTCTGCCGGAAGCAGATCCCGATCTCGCACCGAGGCTTCGAGCAACCGCTTGATGCGATCGGTCCAGTATTCGAGATAAAAATCGGGACGCGGCGTCTTGTAGTTCATCCGGGCGCCGTAAGTGAGCATGGTGATGGCAGACTGAATGACCGAAACTGGATCGCGGTGGGTGACCACGATCGTCGCATCCGGAAACGTCGTCATCAGGGGCCCCAGTTGTTCGAGGTGCTGGGGACACTTCAAGATCCAACGCTCGCGCGGTCGATACCAGCTCAATACCTTGAGCATTGTCTTGAGCCTTTCGTAGTGCGGCGTCTGGTCGTGAGCGAGGTAGTAGTCGCGCCAGCGCGGCACCCGGGCGACCCACTCCTGGTTGTAGCTGGTGAAGTCGTGGAGCTGCAGCTCCAGTTCTTCGTGAATATGGTCTGGGTTCATCGGGTGCATCGAGGCAATGAGCGGCGCCCCCAGCTTCATGCCCTGCCACGCCTCTTCGGAACGGGCCCAGCGCGGATCAATCCCGTCGTTTCGAGATTCGTCTTTCGGGTTGGGTACCGGCTCCTGCCCCTCCCAAAGAGGCATCGAGCGAAGTCGCTGATCGGCGGCAATCAGATTGACGAGGTGAGTTGTGCCGGATCGAGGCAACCCGACCACGATGATGGGGCGCACGATCTCGATCTCGTGAATCTCGGGATGACGAGCCAGCAGGTCGTTCACGAGCAGGCGGTTGGACGCGTAGCGAACGCAGTCGTTGTACAGCCCAAAGCGACCGATCGCAGTGCGCTCGGGGTCTTCATCGACTTCTGAAAGCCATAGTGCCAGACGCTCGCGATAACCGTCGTCGCCAAAATCCTCGAGACCCGTGCGATCGACCGCAGCGGCCTCCACTGCGGCAACGCTCAATTCGACGGGATTATTTTCACCGAGGGCCAGCCCGGCTTTCTGGATGTCGCTGAGCACGGGGTCGCGCAGATCTTCAATGCGAATCTGTTTGCGGGGGGTCACTTTAAACGGAACTCCAAGAATGCCTATGGGATCTGCGGCATTTGCGGCATTTGCAGAAATTCGATCAGCAGCGGATCGCCCTTGCGTTCGAGATAGGCAAAGACGATGTCGGGGGAAATCTTTTTGTACCAAATGGGCTCGTACCCTACCTCTGCCATCCGCTCGATCCACTGGTCTGTGTCGTCCACCCGATAACGCAGGTGATGAATTCCCTCTCGCCCCTGCTCGATGAATTCGCGATGGGGGCTGTCTCCTTCCCGCCACTGGATGAATTCCATCTCGAGTTCACCCGAGTGCCCATACAGAATATCGAGCTTTACATCGGCGACCTGGCCGCGATAGTCCGCCGCCTGCACTGAACCGTCGATTCGGCTCCAGGGCCCAAACATCGCGTCATAGCGCCGCTCTGCCTCATCGATGCTTCTGACGACAAAACCGATCTGGTCGATCGGGGGCAGCCCGAGACTTGTCGGGGGGGGACCCGGACTGGCATTGCTTGTTTTTGACCTCGAATTGGACACCGAAAAAAGCTCCTGTTCACAGGGTTCTGGGGTTGCCTCGGAGACTTTACACCGTCGCGGGCAGCTCGACTAAGCCCAATTGAAGCGGCCCCATTGAAGCGGCCCAATCGAATCGTTCTGGGGCAGTGGACAATACGAGAATGTTCAACCACAATCTGTCCACATGAAGAACAAACGCTTCGTCATTATGGGTGCCGGTGAAGTCGGCTGTCACCTGGCGCGGACCCTTTCTGCCCAGGGTCACCGGGTGACGGTGATCGACTCGGATGCTTCCAAGCGTCAAATTGTCGAGGAACAATTGGACGCGGCGTTCGTGCACGGGAACGGGGCCAACCTCCCCACCCTCGAAGCCGCCCGAGTGAATGACTGCGAACTCTTCGTGGCCGCGAGCAGCTCGGACGAAGCGAACCTTGCGACATCGCTTTTGGCCAAGCACCTGGGCGCGCCCAGAACCGTCGTTCGCGTCGCCTTGTCCGAGGATGTCACGAAGTTTGGGAAAACCTACGAGTTGACCTTCAAAGTAGATCTGTTGCTTTCGACCCAGGTGCTCACCACCACCCAGATCCTGAACTCGGTACTCGGCTACAACACCCAGGACGTCGAGTATCTCGCCGACGGCGCAGTCCAGATTCGCAAGACACGGATCGAAGCCGGTTCGCTGCTCAATGCAAAATGCCTGGCCGACGTAGACCTTCCCAAGGGTTGTCTGGTACTGGCCTACATCACCGGGGACGAGCTTCGGGTTCCGTCGGGCCCCGATCGCGCCGAACCCGGGGACGTGGCCGTCATCCTGGGAACGACGGATGTCATCGACGAAGTCGAACGCCAGGTCAGTGGCCATGCGCGCAAGTTGGGGCAGGTTGTAATTGCGGGGGGCGGAAGGTCGGCCGAGCCGGTAGCGGCGGGGCTCGTCAACCAGGTCAAAACGATCAAGATCATCGAATCCGACCGGCAGCGAGCCCAATATCTCGCTTCGAAGTACCCGGACTACGAGATCTTGCACGGTGACGCGACCGACCTCGCAACCCTCTCTGCGGAAGGCATTGGAAGCGCACGGGCCTTTATCGCACTCACGGGCCACGACGAAAGCAATCTGATGGCATGCCTACTCGCCCGCGAACTCGGCGTGGAGCAAATTACGGCACTGGTTCAGAAGAGCGACACTTCCCATCTTTGGCAAAAGATCGGAATGGTCGACGTCGTTTCGCCCCGCGCCCTGGCGGCGCAACGAATTCAGACCTACATCGACAACGACTATGAACCCCACATCGTGTCGTTCGCGAACGGCGCGGCTCAGTTCATGCAGCGACAAGTTGTCGAACAAAGCCCGGCTGCGGGCAGTCGACTGGAAAACGTCGAGATTCCTCAAGGGCTGATCGTCGCAGCGGTTCTTCGGGATGGAACCGCGGTCGTGCCGAGCGGGAACCACGTGCTCGAAGTGGGCGACGAGGTCATTCTTTTCGTTCGCCAGGAAGAAATCTCCATGGCCCATCTGGTATTTCCCGGGACGGAATCCAGCTAACAATGAACATTCGCTACGTCCTGAGTTTCTTGGGTGTGGTCCTGATGGTCCTGGCCGGAGCACTGCTCGGACTGTTGGGGTGGAGCGTCTACCTGGAAGACGAAGCTGCTTCCGCCGGGTTTGCGGTGGCCGCTTTCGTGGCGATTGTTGCGGGCCTGCTGATGCGCCTGCTCGGGAAATCGAGCGGCGATCTCTACCGTCGTGAAGGGGTTTTGATCGTCGTCGGTTCCTGGTTTCTCGCATCCGTGATCGGGGCCATCCCCTATCTCGTGAGTGGTGTACTGCCCAATCCAGTCGATGCGCTGTTCGAATCGGCTTCGGGTTTCACGACGACCGGCGCCACGGTGCTCCAGAACATAGAAGCCGCTGGACATCCCATCCTGTTGTGGCGGAGCTTCAGCCAGTGGTTGGGTGGCATCGGAATCGTTGTGCTGTTCGTCGCACTGCTCTCGGAACTGGGTCCCGGCGCCCGCTTCCTGTTCAAACTGGAAGTGCCCGGGCCCCGAGCGGAAGTCCTGCACGCTCACGTTCGGGACACGGCAGCGGCACTGGCACGAATCTATCTCGTGCTCACGGTCACCGAATTACTCGCTCTGCTGGCCTGCGGTCTCAGTTTCTTCGACGCGCTGACTACCACCTTTTCAACCGTGGCGACGGGTGGCTTCTCGCCTCATTCGGAGAGCATCTCTGCATTTTCGACGCTGGCCCAGATCATTGTTCTGGTGTTCATGATCGCTTCGGGGGTCAATTTTTCTCTCTACCTGGTGGCGAGCCGACTTCGAAATGCAAGCGCATTTCGCGATTTCGAATTCAAGGTCTACCTGACAACCATCCTCCTTTTCAGCGTCGGGGTCGCTGCGGTGCTGTTGCAAGACTCCAGCCGCGATCCGTTTTCGACTTTCCTCCACGCTGCATTTCAGGTGACCTCGATCCTCACCACCACCGGTTTCACAACAACGGATTTTGCCGCGTGGCCAACCTTCGCTTGCAGCATGCTCGTCTTCTTGATGGTATTCGGTGGCTGCGCGGGTTCGACGTCGGGCGGCCTCAAGATCGTCCGCGGAATCATTGGCTGGAAAGCCATATTCCGAGAGGTCCGGCTCACCTTCAGCCCAAATTCCGTCATCGCGGTCGTGATCCAGCGCGCGGCCGTACCCGAGGAGTCGGTTCGCAGCGTAGTGGCCCTGCTTCTGCTTTGGCTGCTGGCTTGGGGTGTCGGCGCGGTTCTGCTCAGCGCGGGTGATGTTGATATCGTCACCGCTGCTTCCGCCTCAATCGCCATGGTCTCGAACATTGGTCCAGCCCTCGGAGCGGCGGGCCCGACTGAAAACTATCTCCACTTTGCTGCATGGCAGAAGTTACTGATGGTGTTCTTGATGTGGTGCGGTCGGCTGGAATTCTTTGCCCTGATGGCTCTCTTTCAACGGCGGTTCTGGCAGAAGTAAGCAGGCACATCCGCCGAGCAGGGCTCCGCCCCCGCTACAATCCCATTTCTACAGGCCAAAGTCGACATAGATCGGTGAAGACCAGGCCCGCGGCTCGGCCTCGGAGAGGCAATCCTCTTCCGGAGGTGCGCCGAGCCCGCAGGGGTCGATCGAAACACAGACTCCCGCATCGTCGTAGCTGCACCTCAAGGGATTGCTGCCCTCGATCAACTGGTCCGGGGCTTCGATCGCCCGAGCGTAATAGAGGGTGTCGCGCTCGCCGGCGACGAATTGCGTGTCGGCAAATTCGATCACGCAACCACCGCCGTCCGCGGGACACGGAAAACTCCGCCAGGGGTCTTCGACCAACCCCTCCAAGGGCTCATCCGCGCTGATCTGCGGGCGGATGCGAATGATTTCAATTCGCGTGATCGGCCTGCGGGTGTCGCTCGGGTGATAGCACTCGCCCTGGCAGATATGATCGACGCGCTCAACCCCGAGCGCGGACGTCGCGTAGTCGGGACAACCCGGCTTTTGCTCGAACGAACCCGCCGCACGGACGCGAAAGCGCGGCAATGTCATGCGTCGCGTCGTCGAGCCCATGGGAATGGACTGGTTTCCCTCGATCATGTCGAACCACAGCAAGATGCGGCGACCACTGGTGGCATAGACTTCTTTGCGGGTGAGAGCATCCCAGATGGCGTGTCGATCGCGCCCTTCAGAGTGAACCGCAACCAGCCCCCCAGTCGTCAGGTAGGCGGAACCGCGTTCAATCTCGAAGAGTCGCAGGGGGGATTCACCGGCTGGATCGAACCGAACGGACTCTGACACGCGTTCGGATCGAGTGTCCGGAGAACCGAACAAAGAGCCGGCACTCGAAACACCTTCTTCACCCCGACCGCGTCCGTCAGTCATTTCTCCCCGCGCAAATTCTTTGTAGCCGGTACCCGCGCGGGCCGTGTGGGTGTCGCTCGATCCCAAGAAGCCGAAGTTGAAGCGCTTTGGATTCTCGGGATCGCTGAAGTCGCGGATCGCCAACATGTACTGGACCGAAGAGCGGGGGCGGTAGTTGAATGCGGGCTGGAAGCCATTGCGTTCCTGTCCCGCATCGAGCCAATCCTTCGCTTTGAATCCGGGCAGGGTTTTCCAGCCCGCTTGATACGCATCGAGGTAGTTGCGCCGGGCATCGCCGGCGCGACGGGCGCACTCATCGGCGCCCTCTCCGACCTCGAGACACTCTGCTTCGATCAGCTGACCCGCCCGCCAACAACTCGGCAGATAATCGTCGCTGGGCTTCGGACACGAAAGAGCGCCCTTCTTGCCGACGATGACCTCGCGCCAAGGGGGAAATTGCTCGGAGTTGCCGTGCCCCGAGTAGATTTCGACCAGGGTTTGTCGCTTGGAATCGTGGCCCGGAAGCTGTTTGCGCCAATCCGAGCCAGCAGGCGTGTACATCCCCCAGGCCGTACCGTGGGGAATCACGATTGAGGGAAAATCCCAGTCATCGAGCTTGGCGAACAAGCCTTCGGGCGTCGCCGTGGTCTCGAGGCAATCTGCGGGCAGGTCGCGCACCGAGATATTGTCTTCGCAGCGTGGAGTCGCGGCGGCAACGGTAAGCATGCGATTGAAGGCGACGCCTCGCGCCCCATTGATCGCCGCCAGACCCATCCGTTGAAGCGTTGTGGGGCTGAGAACACGCGGGTTGGCCGTCGGAATGCGCGCGCCGATCGGCCGCGTGGGAATCTCAGCGTCGTCAGTTCCCAGCAACACCACGTTTTTGTGACCGTAGTGATTGCGAGGGGTCGTGCCGATGTGACTCCATTCCCAGCCGAGATACGTGACCAGGTCGGGATTGGACGGATCGCCCGCCACCTCGTTGCACTGCCGCACGCTCTCGACGGTCTCCCGCCACAACTCCAGCGTCAGCGCTTCTGCGTGATCATTGATCGACCAGAAGTCGAGCGCCGAGCAGTAGCGCGCAAAATCACAGGCATCGGACGGTGGATGAGCACCGGTCCCTCCCGACATCGGAAGATTCATGAAAAATGCGTCGAAGCTGAAGGTGGTGTGTACGTGGAAGTCCCCGAACAAAACTTGCTTCGTCGGAGCCGCACCGAGAGCGGCAGTCGTTACAGCCTGGGTTGCTTCATGGCTCGCGATCACCGACTCGGACCGCGCCACAGGTACAACGTCTCCCGCAATGTCGTGGTCGACAAACCAACCGTAGCTAAGTGCTCGAACGAAGATCAGCGCGGCAAAAGCCACCGTCAACAGGCCAAATGTGATCCGTATCGGCATGCATACTTCCCGCGATCTAGATTTCGACTAGAACGTCGCGATCAACGGCGCGATCAGCAGGCTCACAACACTCATCACCTTGATCAGGATCGCGACGCCTGGACCCGACGTATCCTTGAAGGGATCGCCAACCGTGTCGCCGACAATAGCGGCTTTATGGGTCTCGGAGCCCTTGGGATGACCCTCGAGGCCTCCGGCTTCGATGAATTTCTTGGCGTTGTCCCAGGCACCGCCAGCATTGGCCATGAAGAGAGAAAGCGAAGCGCCTACGGCAACCGCACCGGCGAGCATGCCCGCCAGGGATGCCGGGCCGAGGATGAAGCCGACCAGGACCGGCGCCAGGATCGCCACCGAACCCGGCAGCACCATGTGGCTGAGCGCTGCCTTGGTTGCGATGTCGACGATGACTTTGCCTTCGGGCTCAGCCTTGCCTTCGCGCAGACCCGGGATCTCATCGAACTGGCGCTTGATCTCCTCGATGATCGCCTGGGCGGCCTTGCCCACCGCGATCATCGTGCTCGCACCCACCGCGTACGGCAGACACGCACCGATCAAGAGGCCCACCAGGATGGGCGCATCGTCCAATCGCAAGATCAGCGAACCCATGCCGCTCATTTCGCGCACGTGGTTCACTTCCATGATGAAAGCTGAAAAGAGACTCAACACCGTGAGGGTTGCGGAGCCGATTGCGAAACCCTTGCCGATGGCGGCGGTGGTGTTGCCGACCGAGTCGAGTTCGTCGGTGATGGCTCGAACCTCCGGCCCGAGACCACTCATCTCGCTGATGCCGCCCGCGTTGTCCGAGATCGGCCCGTAAGCATCGACCGTCATGACGATCGCGGTGCCGGCGAGCATGCCGACCGCGCCCATCGCGATGCCATAGAGCCCCATGCCCTCGGGCATCACCGCGTTGGCGACGAAACCGACGCTCGCGACGATGAACAGCGACACCACGGTGCTCTCCATGCCGACCGCGAGGCCCGCGATGATGCCGGTTCCGGCTCCAGTCTTGGAAGCCTCGGCCACCTTCTCGATCGGTCCCCAGGCGGTGTAATACTCGGTCACCAATCCGATCAACCCGCCGCCAATGGCGCCCGCAGCCAGTGCGTAAGTCACAGCCTGGCTCACACCGATCATGGGCATGACGATGTACGCCACAACACAGATGATGATCGAAGGCACGAGCAACGCGGCGCGGAGCACCATGGCCGGACTGTTCTGCCGCAGGGTGCGGGCGATGAAAATACACACGATGCTCACCACAAGGCCGAGTCCGGAGAGAAACAGCGGCAGCGTCATTGCGAGGAAGTACGCTTCGGTGCCGGTCTGTCCCTGGGTGAACAACGAGTTCACAAACTCGGACTTGGCCGTCATCGCGATCGCCATGGCGGCGACCAGGGCGGCCACCAAGGATTCGTAAATATCCGCGCCCATTCCGGCGACGTCACCCACGTTGTCACCCACGTTGTCCGCAATGCCGCCGGGGTTGCGCGGATCATCCTCGGGAATGCCCTCGATGACCTTGCCGGCGATGTCCGACCCCACATCGGCAGCCTTGGTGTAGATGCCGCCACCGATGCGCGAGAAGAGCGCGATTGACGACGCACCCACCGCAAAGCTGTGCAGCGAGGTCGAGAGGTGGGGATCTTCCGCCATGATCCAGTAGAGAACGCCAAGGCCCAACAAGGCCGTCGCCGCAACGCACAAGCCCATCACCGCGCCACCGTCCAGAGCGGTCAAGAGCGCGTTGGGCATCGAACCCTCGCGTGCCGCCTGGGTGGTCCGCACGTTTGCGTACGTCGCGGCCTTCATGCCGATGAAGCCCGAGAACAGGGAAAGGAACGCACCCGCGATGAAACACGTACCCGCGAGCAGGCCGGTCCCTTCAGCGCGGAAGGCGAAAAACAGCAGTCCGAAGACGACCACCGAGTACACCGCGAGCACCTTGTACTCGCGCATCAGGAAGGTCATCGAGCCTTCCCGAATGTACTTCGCGATCATGTTCATCGTCTCTGTCCCTTCCGGGAGAGACTTGACGCGGAAATAGAAGAAGGTCGCGACGACCAGGCCAACCAGACTGGCTGCGATTGGGACCATCGTCATTTGTTGGATCAAGCTGTTCATCTGGATTCCATCCTGTCGGAGTCGAGGCAATCGCACCCGTCGCGATTGCCGAAGGCGGGCTCTTGTTTTCGGGAGGCTCTGGTTTGCGGAGCAGCGATCGCTCCAGACCCAGCGCCGAGCCCAGGGACGTGCTCCCAAGGGGCTTGGCAGGCAAAACTTCTCGGGCATCTGAGTAGCGACTCCGCGCACCCCGGGCAAGCAATTTGTCCTGTTTTTTCGCGGCCTTGCCGAGACGAGGCGACACGGGAATGCGCATGGGCTCGCAGCCTGGGGGGCGACCGCCGCCGGCAGGTTGGACGGATAGATCGAGGTAAGTCCCCGTCCCTTTAGCAAATTTTGGCGGTCCATGCTGACAAGCCAGTATTCTCTGCCATCAACGGTTACCTCTTATCCACTAGTGCACATGTGGAGCGAATCGACGATGATGAAAACTTGGGCGTTCAATTCGCGTACTCCAAGGAGGTATTGAGTGGACTCTCTACTGCGTGTCTTGCTCGTAGACGATGACCCCGTGGTCCTGGAAGTGACGCGCGCTGTGCTCGAGAGCATGGGGCACCCCACCACGACCCATGACCGCGGCCTTGGGACGAGTTCGATGGTGGTCAAAGTAAAGCCTCACATCGTCCTCTTGGATGTCGAACTCCCCGGCCTCGACGGAGACAAACTCGTAGATCTGATCCACGAGAATCAATGGAAAGATGATCAGCCGTGGCCCGCTGTGATCCTGCACTCGGGAATGGACCACGACGAACTGCAAAAATTGGCCAAAAAGAGCGGCGCACGGGGTGCGCTTTCGAAGACTCGCGATATTGAGACCTTCAAGATGCAATTTCGAAAGATCGTGGAATCCCTCAGCTAGCAGCTCTGGTTTCTCAGCGGGCCGCGCAAGTCACTCGCCGTTCGACTAAGCCACCGTGGGTGTGAGAGCAAAGAGTACCGCTCTCGCGGGGACGTGCTGGCCTGCCCTGGCGGCGGCGGCGAGAGCGCCAATACCGGGATATGTTTTCGGCGCCGAAACGGAGGTCGAACATGGGCCGGACGCTGGCCATTCATCCGATCGAGGGGGCGACCCTTGGCGCCGTCGTGACAGGCGTCCAGCTGCGGAATCTGAGCGATGGAATGTTCGAAAAGATCGAAGACGCCTGGCATGAACATGGGGTACTGATTTTTCGCGAACAGTTTTTGAGCGACGACGAGCAAGAGGAGTTCTCCCGCCGTTTCGGTTCCCTCGAGCGGCTCTCCACCGAGCGGGGCGATCGACCCGACGTCGCCCTGCTCGTCGACATCAGGCCCAACGGAAAGTTGATCGAACCCCAGGGGCCCTATGCGCTCTTCCTGCTGGGAAACACGTTCTGGCACGCCGATCGTTCGTTCAAGACTGTGCCCGCCAAGGCGTGCCTGCTTTCAGCGCGGACGGTTCCCGACGTTGGCGGCGAAACAGAGTGGGCCGACATGCGCGCCGCCTACGACGCACTCAACCCATCCGATCGCGAAGAAATTGAAGACGCCGTCGGGGTGCACAGCTATCGCTATTCCCAAGAATTGATCGGGGGGACCGACGTCTTGAGCGATGAAGGCTGGGAAGCTCTCCCCCCGGTCGAACATCCAATTGTGCGCACCCACCCTGCGACGGGCCGCAAGTATCTGTTCATCGGACGCCATACCTCGCATATCCTCGGACGTGATGTCGAAGAGAGCCGCGCGATCTTGAATCGCCTCACCGACGAAGCCGCAACACCACCCCGCGTCTTCTCCCATACCTGGCGCGCTGGGGACATCGCCATCTGGGACAACCGCTGCGTGCTCCATCGAGCTCGGTCCTGGCCGAGCGATCAGACCCGGGTGATGGCCCGCACCACCGTCGCCGGAGAAAGTTTCAGCAACACCTGGACGCTGTAGGAGCCTCATGGTCGAAGTACACGGAATTTGTGAGCCCGGTTTCGAAAGGGTGCGTGAGGCATTCATCTCGAACTTCGAGAAGGGTCTAGACGTCGGGGCCAGCGTGGCAGTGACCCGGGACGGGGAGTTCGTCGTCGATCTATGGGCGGGTGATGCCGACGAAGATGGAACGTCCTGGGAGAAAGACACCATCGTCAACGTCTATTCGACGACCAAGACGATGGCCGCGACCTGCG
>JADFNE010000041.1 GCA_022563535.1 Myxococcales bacterium | reverse complement strand
CAAAGCCCCGTGATCAGAAGCCCGGCAACACCCCTCACCCCCGCTGATAAGCGGACGCCAATGCGTCGACGTATTCGTTCCAGCGCGAGCCGTCGTGTGCCTTGATCCAATTGAGTCTGCAGTTCGGGTGTCTATTGGCGAGTGCGTAGAGTTCTTGTACGAGTTCGAGATTCTTGATCGGTCCGCTCTTGCGCTTCCATCCGCGCTTTTCCCAACCCGCAGCCCATTGGGTGATGGTGTTGACGCAGAGTTGGCTGTCTGAATAGATATCGACGTCGGCGTCTTCGGGGAGCACCTTGAAGGCCTCGATCAACGCCTGTAGTTCCATGCGGTTGTTCGTGGTCTGGGGTTCGAAGCCCTTGCCCGAATTTACGATCTCATCGTTCGACACCCAGACGAAGCCCCAGCCGCCGCGCCCGGGATTTGGATCGCATGAGCCGTCGGTGAACACCCCTGTCTTGGGTCCGCCGAAGTGGCGCTCCAGTACTTCTTCTGGGGTTAAGATTTCGCGGTAGTTTGCCATGCGCGAGATGGATCCTTTGGGTAGTTCGGTGGTTGGTGTTCTTGGTGCTCTTGGTATAGATGTTCGGCCAGATGAGCGTCAAACGCCCACGCGGAAGTGTACGACGTCGCCGTCATTCATTTTATATTCCTTGCCCTCGACCCGCATCACTCCCTTGGCCTTGGCTGCGCTTTCCCCGCCCACTTCGATGTACTCATCGAAGGGGATGATCTCGGCGCGGATGAAGTTGGATTCGAAATCCGAATGAATTTCGCCCGCTGCCCTGGGGGCGAGGTCTCCCTTGTGGATCGTCCAGGCCTTCACTTCGATCTCGCCCGCGGTAAAGAACGTCTGCAGGTTGAGGAGCTGATACGCCGCGCGGCTCAGCCGGTGGAGGCCCGGTTCCGACACGCCCATGTCTTCGAGAAAGGCGGTTCTTTCTTCGGCTTCGAGTTCGGAGAGTTCGGCTTCGACCTGTCCGGAGATGCGCAGGCAGCCAGCGCCGGTTTCGGCGGCGCGGGCTTCGAGTTGGCTGCTGTAGTGGTTGCCGTCGGCGAGCGACGCATCGTCTACGTTCGCGACATAGAGAATTGGCTTGATGGTGAGAAGGTGGCACCCCTTGACCGGCACTCGCATGGGTTCCGGAATCTCGAAACTGCGCGCCGGGTTTCCGTCGGAAATGTGCGATATGAGCGAGGTGAAGAAAGCTTTCTCGGCAATGCCGTCCTTGTCTCCGGATTTGGACTGACGGGTCGCGCGGTCGAGACGCTTTTCGAGGGTTTCGAGGTCGGCCAGGCCGAGTTCCACGTCGATGGTCTCGAGGTCGCGCAGCGGGTCTGTCGAGCCGTCTACGTGGACCACGTTCTCGTCGTCGAAGCAACGAACCACGTGAATGATGGCGTCGGTCTCGCGGATGTGGGCCAGGAACTTGTTGCCGAGACCCTCACCCTGGGACGCGCCTTTGACGATCCCCGCAATGTCCACGAACTCGACAGTTGCCGGCACGACCTTGCCGGAGTGCACAATGTTTTCGAGGGCCTCGAGTCGAGCGTCCGGGACGAGCACGATTCCGGTGTTGGGCTCGATCGTGCAAAAGGGATAGTTCTCGGCCGCGATCCCCGCCGCCGTCAATGCGTTGAAGATGGTGCTTTTGCCGACGTTGGGCAGTCCGACGATTCCGCATTGAAGGGCCATGGCGCGGTAGGGTCCCCAATTCTGCGTCAGGCGCCATGCTTCGCGGCAACTTTGTGCCACGCAGTCGTTTTTTAGGCGCTCTATCAGCCGCGGCCGCGACGTTCTGCGATTTCTGCGAGGGGAAACGAGAACCCGATCACCAGCAGCAGCGCGCCCAAGGGTTGTCGATTCTGCGCCATGCGAAAGAACCAATCGCCCTCCCGGGCCGCGTAGTAGGCGTTTTCGTGGCTCTCGACCCCCGATGCCCACCACAGCCCGAGGGCCATCAGGGCGATCAACCAACTGGGGCGCGGAAGATCGCGTGCGAGCCACCAGAAAGGTAGAAGCACCAGAGGCACGGCGAGAAACAGGTAATAGTGGATCCAGACGACCGGAAATAGCAGCAACATGAGTGCGACTCCGAGGGCGATCTCGAGTTCGAGGCTGCCCGTGCGCGGGTCGCTGTCGTCAGGGGGTTGTGGGGGAAGCAGCAAGCCGGGTGCGCGCAGGTAGAGCAAGGCCGCCAGCCCGAGTCCGCACCCCACGACACCGAGGGTCACGGACAGGGGCCTTTCGATGGTCGTCCAATCCGCGAGACCGCGATCGGTGAAGACCCGCATGAATGCACCTTCGAGGCTCTGATTGTTGAAGGCGGCTTCCGAGCGACCAAAATTGTCCCAGATGACCCGATCCGCGAACTGTCCCACGATTTCGCTGCCGAAGAGCAGATACGACAACGCCACCCCCAACGCCACGACTACTGCAGCGGGCCACGCGAATTGCCAGCGACGACGCAATGCGAGTAGGGGCAGGAACAGGTTGGGCGGAATCTTGATCACGCAAATCAGCCCCAGCAGGCAACCCGCGAGTCTTTCCATCCCACTGCGCGCAAAGTAGAAGACCAGTGCAAAGACCAGCAGCATGATCGGGGTCGTCTGTCCGAGCGCGAGGCAACGGCGCAACACGGGTGCGAAGCAAAGAAAGATCGCCCCGGCGAGCGCGACGTCGGCCCAGCCCTGTCGTCCGAAGAACCTGTGCATACTCGCGAGCAACACCCCAAAGGTGGCGACGAAGCACCCCACCTGAAGCCACCAAAAGAACTTCCATGCCTGGTCGTAGTTCATTGCGGCAAGCGGACGAAGCAGCAACGCGACGATGGGCAGATTGGTGAACCATTTGAAGTCGGTTCCGTAGAGATTCTCGGGCTGATCGTTTGCGATCGAAGCTGCGGCGCCGTAGTAGGCGGGGAAATCGTTCAGTCGTACCCGGTACGTCCCGGGCAGTGAGTAGAAGAAGTGAAACCATATTCCGATCAGCACCACGGCGCAGAAAATCTTGACCCAGGTTTGATTGAATTGATCAGACATTGATTCAACTGGATTCCTCGTCGTCTCGGCCGTACTCCGCGAGAAACTCGGTGCGGAACGCGTCGTATCGATCTTCGACGATTGCGCGGCGCGAATCGCGCATGAGATTTTGATAGAAATGCACGTTGTGGATCGAACACAAGATTGCGGAGAGGACTTCGTTGGCGGCGAACAAGTGGTTGAGGTACGCGCGGCTGAAGCCACCCGTGCAGGTGTAGCAGTCGCATGACGAATCGATCGGGTAGGCGTCCCGGCGAAAACGGCGATTGCTGAGCCGGATACGTCCCCGCGCCGTGAAGACTGTGGCCGAGCGCGCGTAGCGGGTGGGGATCACGCAATCGAACATGTCGATTCCATGGCCCACGCAAGCGAGCAGGTCTTCGGGCAGTCCGACGCCCATGAGGTAACGAGGCTTGTCTGCTGGGAGTAATGGCGCCGTGAACTCACTCACTTCACACAGCAGTTCGTGGCCCTCGCCGACACTCACGCCTCCGATCGCGTAGCCCGGCAGGTCCATCGAAACCAGGGCTTCCGCGCACGATGTCCGCAGGTGCTGATACGTGCTTCCCTGCACGATTGCGAACAACGCCTGATCGCCTTCGCACTTATGGGCGCGCATGCAGCGCTGTATCCATGAAATCGTGCGTCGCACGCCTTGGGAGGCCTGCTTTTCGGTCGCGGGGAACGGCGTGCATTCATCGAAGGCCATGATGATGTCGGCGCCGAGACGGTTTTGGATTTCAATCGAACGTTCGGGCGTGATTTCCATGGATTCGCCGCTGAACTCGTTGTTGAAGCGCGCGCCGCGGTCGCTGATCTCTACCTTGGGAAGTGAGAAAACTTGAAAGCCGCCGCTATCAGTCAGCAGGGTCTGGTCCCAACCCATGAACGCGTGCAGTCCCCCCAGTTTTTCCACCAACTGCTCGCCTGGGCGAAGGGTCAAGTGGTAGGTGTTGCCGAGCAGGATCTGGCTACCGGTCGCGCGGGCGTGATCGGTCGTCATGGCCTTGAGTGCGCCATGGGTGCCAACGGGCATGAAGGTAGGCGTGGTCACTGTGCCATGCGGTGTCGTCATCCGCCCTGCACGTGCCCGACCGGAAGTGGACTCGAGTGAAAATTGCAAAGGCGCGGACGACATTCGGCGGAGCATACCCGAGACGTCTACACCTGCCCCACGCGTTCTCTCTCGCCTGCGCTCGCGGGCGAATGACAGCGATTTGCGGTAGTTTGGCGCCGCCCAAACAGCTATGGCCCAAAGCACCGACCTTCACTTTGCCGATCGTTTGATCTCGCGTACACGCGAGCTGGGTCATCCTCTTTGCTTGGGTCTCGACCCTCATCTCGCAAAGATCCCAGCGCTTTTTCAACGCGGCGACATGGGTGCGACCTCCGAACAGACCCCGCAAGCCGTCGAAGATTTTCTGTTTGCCATTCTTGAACGCAGCGAGGGCCGGGCGGCAATTGTCAAACCTCAAATTGCCTTCTTTGAACAAATGGGGTGGCGTGGCATCGAGGTACTGACCAAGGTTGTCGAACGCGCCCGGGCGCTCGGCTTCATGACGCTGCTGGACGCCAAGCGGGGAGACATCGGATCGACCGCCGATGGCTACGCGAAGGCATACCTCGAACCCGGCTCTCCAATCGAGGTCGATTCGATCACGCTCAACGCCTATCTCGGGCTCGACAGCCTGGATCCCTTTGCGGCCCGGGCCGAAGCTCATGGACGCGGACTCTTCGTCCTGGTCAAGACCAGCAACCTGGGCTCGGGAGATCTGCAGGACCTCGTTCTTGCGGACAAAGTTGCGGACAAAGCTACCGGCGAGACGGTATTCGGCGCCGTCGCCAGCGCGCTCGCACCCCTGTCGCGCAAACTCGTGGGCAAGCAGACCGGCTGGTCATCGCTGGGTGTCGTGGTGGGCGCAACCTATCCCGGTGAGGCCGCAATCGTTCGCGAACGCCTGCCGGAAGCCTTGTTTCTGGTACCCGGCTACGGAGCGCAGGGCGCGAGTGCGGCCGAGGCAGTGCAGGGGTTCGTCCGGGGGCCGAGGGGACTCGAAGGCGGCCTGGTGAATTCTTCACGCGGGATTCTATTTCCCGATTCGGGCAGCATGGCCTCGGCGAGTGCCTGGGAGCGCGCGGTCGATGAAGCGCTCGATCGTGCGATAGACGAACTCCGAGAAGCAGTGGCGACCGGCTCCGCGTAACTCACCGGGTCTCTCGCGATTCTTGCTTCTATTTACATGTTACGGATTCGCAATACGTACTGTGGAAGACCGGCCCGATACGGCCGGCTCACCCGCTGATAGCTCTCTCTAGCTGATGGCTCTCACCCGCTGATGGCTCAGCGGTGGTACTTGCGGCCGTCCGGAGAAACCCGCTTGCGGGCGCGCTGGTGCTTTGCCTTCAGCTTGGCGCGGTAGCGGGAGGACTTGTTGCGATTGCGGTTGTTCTTGCCCTTCTTCATGACTGCCTCACAGCGGCCGGATGTGGATCGGCCGCGCTGGAATGGAGGCGCAGCTTAGCCCACCCGCACCGGACCACCAGAGCGAACGGCCCAAGGAGGTTTTCGTCCTCGATTTGGGGAGAGAGCGGCGGAACTGGCGGGAAATGCAGGCTAAAGTGACCCGTGATCCGACCCGCAACCGCTTGCCCCTCGCCGACCGCAGGTTGGCCGCCCGGCCCCGGAGACTCGATGAGTGCAGTCCTAGAGCGCATGTCAAATTTCGACCTGACCGACGATCAGCGCCAGGTCCGCCAGTTCGTCAAGGAATTTGCCGAAAGAGAGATCCAACCCCACGTAGAAGAGTATGAGCGGCAAGAAAAGTACCCGCTCGATTTGATTCAAAAGCTCGTTCCCCTGGGCTTGATGGGTCCGTTGATTCCCGAGAAGTACGGGGGTTCGTTCTCAGACGTGGTGTCCTATGGAGTGATCTGCGAAGAACTCGCCCGCATCGACTGGGTGGTGGCTTCGGCGGTTTCGGTGGCGAACTCCCTGGCCGCGAGTTCAATTCTCAATTTCGGCAGCGAAGAACAGAAGCAGCGTTGGCTCCCGGGTATTGCCGCGGGCGAAACGCTCTGCTCGGCACTCCTGACCGAGCCCGGTGGCGGAACGGATCTGGGCAACCTGAAGATGGTGGCCGAGAAAGTCGACGGCGGATATCGCCTGACGGGCACCAAGGTCTTCATCTCCCACGCCGCCCACGCGGGGCTGTTCTTCACCGTGGCGAGTCTCGATCTATCGAAGAAGCACAAGGGCGTGACGGCCTTCTTGATCGACCCGCACACCAGCGATGGCATCACGATCTCCGACTTTCCCATGCGTACTCTCAAGCGAGACAATCTCGCCGAGGTTCACATGGAAGACGCGTTCGTGCCGGACGAAGCCTTGCTGGGGGAAGAAGGCGGCGGCTTTCCAATTTTGGGCGGGGCACTCGACATGGGCCGCTTCTCGGTGGCGGCGCGCTGCGTGGGTCAGGCCCAGCGGTGTCTCGACCTGGCGCTTCCCTATGCAATGGAACGCGAAGCCTTTGGCCAGCGCATCGGTGAATTTCAAATGATTCAGCAGAAGATCGCAGATATGGTGAGCCGCACCGAGCAGGCGAGGCTGTTGGTCTACCGACTGGGCCGGATGAAGGACGCGGGTATTGGTCGCTGCTCCCTGGAAAGCTCACTCGCCAAGCTCAATGCAAGCCAGGCCGCAGTGCAGAATGCGCTCGACGGCATGCAGGTGTTCGGCGGCTATAGCTGTACTGAGGAATACGAGATTGGTCGCTTGCTCATGGAGGCCAAGAGTTTGGAGTTTGGCGAGGGAACGAGTGAACTGCACAATCGCTTGATCGCCGAGTACGCGCTGGGGATTCGCAAGCATTAGCGTGACCCGTCCCAATTTTTTATTTTGGAGAGAATGACAATGTCAGGGCAACTGAGTCTGAATGACGCGCGCGAACAACTCCTTGCGCTCATCATGGAAGTATCTTTTGAGAAAAAGCAGGTCACGCTAGCCAGCGGACGCGAGAGCAACTTCTACCTCGACTTGCGCCAGACATTGATGCGACCTCAGGGGGTCGCTCTCGCGGGACGCCTGGTGCTCGACCTGCTTGGACGCGGCACACCGGTCGAAGCCGTGGGGGGGATGGCTGTGGGCGCGGTACCTCTGGTGAGCGCCGTGCTCGCCGCTGCGGCAATCACTCCGGGTTACGAAGATCTCTTGGGCTTTTTCGTTCGCAAAGAAACCAAGAAGCACGGCATGGGGCGACAGATCGAAGGCGGATTCAAGCAAGGACAAACCGTGGCGCTAGTAGAAGACACTACGACCACCGGCGGCTCGACCTTGGACGCAGTGGAGATCGTGAAAGCCAGCGGGGGCAAAGTTGTCCGGGTAATCTGCCTGGTCGATCGGGGAGAGGGCGCGATCGAGGCATTCGCCGAGCGCGGTCTGGTGCTCGAGCCGTTGTTCAGCCGCGCAGACCTAGACCTCCCCGATTTGGGGACATGAAGAGCTCGTCTCTCTTCGTTTCAGCGGTTCTGATCGTTCGCGATACCCTGATCCTGTTGCCCCGGCTGCTGGGCGCTTGTCTTCGGGTGTGGTTGGGGCGTCTGTTCAGAAAGCCGTCGCATCGGCTGCATGAGTTCACGACGGTTGCTTGGCTTGCCGAGTGGCTGGATCTCGATCCAGAACTCATCGACAGTGCCAGCATTGAAGCTGTTCATTCGGGTACGGCAAGTCGATCGCGCTTGCACATACGCTACGCCGAGCATCTGCGAGGACTGCCCGGACCTGCCTCGCTGTTCATCAAATCTACACCGCGCGATTTCGGCGCCAAACTATTTGGCGTGCTGTTCAACCTCGGCGGCAACGAGGTCTCGTTCTACAGACATATCAGACGCGACCTGCCAGTGAAGTCACCTCAGGTCGTCTACTGCGAGGGCGACTCCAATGACTACGTGATGCTGCTCGAAGATCTGACAGACAAAGGCTGCCAATTCCGGGACCTCACTACAAAGTGTACTTTCGAAGAGGCGACGAGCGTCGTCACCACTTTGGCGCGGATGCACGCAAAGTTCTGGCAGAGCCAACGCTTCGATACGGACCTGGCCTGGGTGAATTGCTTCGAAACCAACCGCGATTTTCGCTTGTTGAATCTGGTAAGGCAGCTGAGCGTTCCGATCGCCTGCAAGAAGTTCGGTCACGCCTTGTCCTCGGACATCATTAATGTCATCCCGCACCTGATGAAGAATTATCTGCAACTCGAAGAACAGTGGGCCCAGGAGCCCCGCACCTTGATCCACGGTGATGCGCACCTGGGCAACATGTACTTCCAAGACGGAGAGGTGGGGCTGCTGGACTGGCAGGTCAGTCAGCGCGGCCAGGGCATGCGGGACGTCGCCTACTTCTTGATCAACTCGATGAGCGAGGAGTTGCGCCTCGCTCATCAAAAACAACTCATCGAGCACTACTTGGCGACGTTGCAGCGTTTTGGTGTTTCGTTTGACTTTGATACCGCATGGCGGCAGTACCGCTTGCAGAGTGTCTACGCCTGGATTGCCGCTATCGTGACTGCGCCGAGCAACTTTCAGCCAGAGAAGGTTGTCATCGCGGGCCTGACCCGGGCCAGCAAGGCCGTTGTCGATCTGGACGCCATCGAGTTGATTCGGGAGTTGTGAGGTCAATCGAGACTCCTTACATTCATTCAATTCAGTACCTTCGACGCTCAGTTAATTGGAGGAGCGTGCCTCCTGGGAGTTCTATTGTGAAAGCCGTAAAGCGGATCGTAATCTCGCTCGTCGTCTATATCGGAATCGTTTTTACCTTCGAATCGTTGATCGGGTTCTTCCAACCAGCGGACGAGTCGACACTCGTCATTACCACTACGGCTGAGGATGGGACCTCGAACGACCGAGTCCTGTCTCGCCTCGAGAGCAATGGCCTGCTGTACGTAGCCGCCAACCACTGGCCCCGAGCCTGGTACAAGCAGGCGTTAAAGAATGCGAATGTGCAAGCCACGGTGGATGGCGTGAAGAAAAACTATCTCGCAGTGCCTGTCACTGGGGAAGAGCACGATCGCGTAGACGCCGACAACAGCCTTGGTGTGCCGTTCCGATTATTGACCGGTTTTCCGCCAAGGTACTTTTTCAGGCTAGATCCAAGCTAGGTGCTTCTACCGTCCTGTGTCTGAGCCAAAGGAAAGAGGGATCATGATACCGCCAGGCAAGGTCGAGGCTTTGTTGTTCGACATGGGCGGCGTTGTAATCGACATCGACTTTGACTTGGCGATTCAGAGTTGGGCAAGGCAGTCTCACTTGTCGATTGAAGAGATTCGCAGTCGCTTCTCGATGGATGCCGCCTACGAACGGCATGAGCGTGCAGAAATTGACGCTTCCGAATACTTCGAGCATCTTCGCAACACGCTCGAACTCGAAGCCAGTGACGAAGAAATTTCCAATGGCTGGAACGCGATTTACGTCGGTGAGATCACGCGGTCGACAAACGACATCGCAATCGCGAGGGCACAGCTGCCGTGTTATCTCTTCACGAATTCGAATCCGACGCATCAGGCCGCCTGGATGGCGATGTATCCTCGCGTCATGGCGAGGTTTGACGGGATCTTTGTGTCATCCGAATTGGGGCTGAGGAAGCCCGAGCGCGCAGCGTTCGATGCCGTGGCTGAGGCGATCGGTCTCCCTTTGTCGGCGATACTTTTCTTCGACGACACACTCGAGAATGTGGAAGGTGCTCGCTCCGCAGGGATGTGGGCGGTGCATGTCCAGTCACCAGAAGATGTAAGGCAGGCGTTGGTGGAGCTTGGGGCGCTCGAGCACGACAAAAACGACATCAACGACGACATCAACAACAACACAGAGATCGAGTGCAGCGCGGCAGAGTCGTGAGCAGTCACCTGTTTGTCTATGGCTCCCTCGTCGTGCCGATCGTCATGCAGACGGTGACGGGTCGGTTGTTTCGTCACGCCGAAGCTTGCCTGCACGGCTTCGAGAGGTTCATGCTCGAGGGACGGGTTTATCCCGGGGTTGCAGAAGCCGAAACCCGCTCGACCCGGGGGCGAATCTATTTTGATCTGGACGAAGACGCCCTGGCGCGCCTCGACTACTTCGAAGCCGACGACTACGAACGTCGCACACTCTACGTAGAGTTGGCAGACGATTCCCTCGTGCCGGCTTCGGTCTACGTCATCAGCGACATTCTCCGGGATCTATTGATCGATGACGTATGGGACGAAGCCAAGTTTGTCGCTGAGGATCTCGAAAATTTCTTGAAGCAGACACGCAATTGGATGGCGGACTACTAGAGCGCCTCGCGGTTGCCCAACATCGCCATGCCCAGAAGCAGCGCTTGGTTGTCGCGCCGCCAATCGATCGGCGGTGCCTGCAAGCGCCCTGGTGCGCAGACCCGCGAGGCGCCGGCTTCGAAAAGCTGTCGGATCACGTCTTCGCGATCCGGCTCGAAGCCCGCGAGTGCAACACCGGCCAGGTGCGGCGCCAAGCTGGTGAGGGTCGTGGGCAGCATGTCGCGGCTTTCGAGAGGGACCAGGCGGATGAAACGATTGAGCGGCGCGCTGCGCAGCTGAGTGTCGCTTTCGAGCACCACGGTCCATTCCGTGCCGGCACTGGCAATGACCCGTGTTTTGCCATCGAGGGCTGCGCGCATTTCGGCCGCGGTCCGTTCGCGCGCGATCCTTGCCGCGGTTTCGGGCGCGACCGCTCCCCGGGGCAAACGCTCTTGCGCGCTCGCAAGCGCGACCCCGAGTGCTTGTGCAAAGTTTTCCGGGTCTCCGTCCGCTCCGCCCACAAGGTAGAAGGCAACGGGAGACAGGCAGCCCAGCTGATCCCAAAGCGCAATGTCCATGGCGAGATTGCCGGCGAGTTCAGTGAACCCGGTGTCGCCGAGTCGAGACAAATCGATCAAGGCGATGGAAACGCGGTGACCGTAGAATACGCGCCGCTGCTGGGGCGCGAGGTAACGATCTACCTCGGAGATCGTTTCGTCCGAGCCAGTCGCGACGACACACGGAGTCGAGTAGAACGCGCGGTTCGCCTCGGTGTTGTCCTTTTCGAAGGGCACGATCCCCACGCAGTCAGCCAGCAACGGGTCGACCTCGCGAATGGCATCCACCACCAGAGACGGAGTGATGGCGTCGCGGGAAGCGGGCTTGCACAAGACTGCGGAACGCAGGACGAGGGGGAGCAAAATCGAGAGTACGCTCGGCATGGGGATTGAGCCCGCGAGCAGTACGCTCGTCACCGGGTAGCCTTGTGCAAGCCATGTTCCCGCTTGGGCGTGCGGGTGCAGTTCAGCGTTCGCGAGGCGTTCGAGGGATTCACCCGTCCAGGGTTCGAAACCCAGTTCGAGTCCCGCGCGGACGGTTGCGGGGGCAAAGCCACTGGCTGCGGGGAGCTTTGCCTCGAGTTCTTTGCGACAAGTAGAAGAGGCATCCCGAAAGCGTTCGAGGACGTTCCCGAGCCCGCCCAGGATCTCGGCGTCCGTGCGTTCGCGCAGTCGTCCGCGCGCCTGGCTCAAGCTCTCGAGGGTCGAAGCGATGCGCTCGGCGGAGTTCATTGTTGGGCCTCGTGCCACAACTCGTCTGCCGCGATCGAACAGCCGCGTTCTTCTTCATCTGCCGCCCGGCCCAACACCTCGAAACCGTCTGGCGCGCCCTCAACAGTGCGTCCTAGATCGGCGGTCTGAAGTGCCGCGACGCTCCCGGTGTTGGCAAGGTCGTGAATCACGATCATGCCCGCCGCACCGGGCTTTGCATTTTCTCCGGTTTCAGGATCGATTAGCCGGACCCGCACCCATGGTGGCCCGAGTTTTCGACGCGGACCGGGAGTGTCCATGCTCTGGGATTCGAAGAGCAACGAATCGTAGAACTGGCTTCCCAACTCCGTCATGCCGTATTGGTTGACAATATGGTCGGGCGGGATGCCCAGCCGTTGTTCGAGTGAGGCGTAAAGCTGGTCGCGCGGAACCTCGCGACTGCGACCCTTGAAGCCGCCGGTCTCCATGATGCGAGAGCCTCGGGGCAGGTTGAGCTTTGCGCCGGAATGGGCACTGCGTTCAAAGGCTTCGAGCAGATGGACAAAGGCGAAGGAGGTTCCGCACAATGCAACGGGACGCCGGTCCTCGCTGCTCGTCGCGGAATCGCCGAGCCGAAGCATCCGGTCAATCAACGACGTCGCATCGAGAACACCGTGGTGACTGTCGTATCCACTGTTGCTCGATTCGCCGAGTTCGCGAAGTACAACGCCAAACATATGTGAAAGCGACGAGTCTTTCGCTTCGGCGGGATCGCTCGCGAGAATTCGAATGGACATCCTCGGCGCTTCGGCTGCAGGTCCAACGCCCAAATCGGGAAAGACAAAACGTCGGATGCTCGACAGAAGAGACGCTTCGTAGAGTTCCAGGGTGTCGAGGTAGAGTGCGCCGGGGCGCGCGCTGGTCGTGCCGCTCGTGTGAAAGACCTTTGCAGTGGACGCTGGGTCAAAACTGTGAAGCCTCGCCTCCTTGAAGGCTGTGGAGGGGACGGCCGGGATTTCGCTCCAGTGCGAAAGCTTGCCCGGTGTCACACCGCGAGCTTCGCAGAAACGCGCGTAGGGGAGACAGTGCTCGAACTGAAAAGCAAACAGCTCACATGCCATGGCATCGAAGCGCGCTTCGTCGTCTTGCCATGTGGACTCCCGCATCCAGCCAAGAATCTTGGCGTCGAGTTCGCGCCGACGCGGGTCGCAAGCTTCGCGCACGGGGCTCACGAAAGACTCTCGACCAGCACGTCGAGGGCGGCGAGGAACGCTGCTTCGTCGATGCACAGCGGAGGGGTCACGGAGACGACTTCCCCTCGACTTCCGGAGGGCAGCGCGATGACTCCCCTGGCCAGCGCCCGCCGACATGCCACCGCAGCGCCGGGCGACGCAACAACTTCGATGCCGATCATCAGACCCCGGCCCCGAATTTCGACGATTTCAGCTCGCGAGGCGGCGTGCTCCGCAAGATGGTCGAGGGCCCGGGCGCCCAGACTCGCGGCTCGTTCTACATAGCCCTCGCTTTCCAGCACTTCGATGCAGGCGAGCGCCGCGGCGCAACCGGTGGGATGCCCGATGAACGTCTGCGTGTGCAACGCCTCGCCCCGAGATACAGGCCAGGCGTCCATCGTCTCGCGCCGCCCGAGGCAAGCGGAGATGGGCATGCCTGAAGCCATGCCTTTGCCGACGCACAGCAGATCGGGCACTACATCTTCGTGCTCACAGGCGAACCAACGACCGGTTCTGCCAAACCCCGTATAAATTTCGTCGGCGATCAGCAACATGCCGTTGGCGCGGCACAAGTCCAACAGGCCTTTGAGGTAACCGGGTGCTGGAACGCGTTCGCCGCCGCGACCCTGAATGGGTTCGACCAACACGGCGCCGATCGGAATCTCTGTGTCGCGAATTGCGCGGTGGGCGGCATCGAGATCGTCGAACGCTGCGAACACGGTGAGATCCGGCAAGCGCTCTGCAAACGGATTGCGAAAGTCCTCGCGCGAGGTGGCGTCGAGGACGCCCAGGGCGAGACCGTGATACGCCCCTTCGAATGCGAGAATCCCGGGCCGACCGGTTGCCAACATGGCGGTCTTGATCGCAGTTTCGATCGCGTCGGAGCCCGAGGAACTCAGCACCCCGCGCGCTGGAACGCCGCCGGGATAGCGGCCCACCAGCGCCTCGAGGAGATCGACCTTGACCGCGGGGGGGTGAACGTCTCCCATCCCGTGGAGCAGGCGTTTGGCCTGATCGGCGATGGCGGCGACGACCTTTGGATGCGCGTGGCCGACATTCGCGACCCCAAATGCGGCGGTCAGATCAACGTACCGGTTTCCGTCGACATCCCATACGTTCGCGCCCGCGGCGCGCTCCCAGAAAATCGGTTTGGGGTCCGAGCAGGTGACATTGCGCGATTCTGCGGCCGCCAGGCGTTTGGCGAGGGCGAGGGAACCCGGGCCGGGTACCTTAGTGACTAGCTCGGGTTCGAGGGTGGGCTGCGACACGCGGGGATGGTAGCTCCGCGCCGGCGGTTTCCCCGGGACTGGGTGGTCAATTCCGTTTGGCTCAACAATTGCGCCGTTGCGGTGAGGTCCGCGCCGGCCGGCGAGGCACAGCGTCAGTGGCGAAGCATGTCGAGGCCTATATCGGACTCGGTTCCAATCTCGGAGACCGCGAAGCCAGCCTGCGCTTTGCGCTGCAGTCCATGGCCGAGCTTTCCCAGGTGTGGGTCGAAGCGGTTTCGAGGGTCTACGAGACCGACGCGGTCGGCCCCGGTGTACAGGGGCCGTACCTCAATGCCGCGGCCCGGCTGAGATGCGAGTGCTCGCCACAATCACTGCTCGACGGGCTGCTCGCGATCGAACTGAAAGCGGGCCGCGATCGCAGCGGCGATGTTGAACGCTGGGGGCCGCGGATCCTCGATCTGGATCTTCTCTTTTACGGCGAGGACTGCATCGAGCAGGCAGGGCTCTCGATCCCTCATCCGCGGCTACACGAGCGCGCGTTCGTACTCGAACCCCTTTGCGATCTCGCTCCCGATTACGTCCATCCGCGCGAAGGTGTCTCGCTGATCGAACTCGCCCGCAGGTTGCCCGACAGTTCGGCGCTTCGAGTCTGGCCTGAATCACTCGAAGTTCCGGGCTGATCTTTGCATCGACCCCCTTTGAAAGGAGCCCAGATGGCGATCGTTGCTGTTTCAATTTCACCGGTCGGAAATGGTGTGAGCGTGTCGCGCTTCGTCGCGGCGGCGCTGGCTGTGGTGAACGCCCAGGAGCGCATTCGCTTTCGCCTCGATCCGATGTTCACCACCCTTGAGGGCGATCTGAACGAGATCTACTTGCTGATCGGCGATATGCAGGAAGCGGTCTTTGCCGCTGGAGCTGAACGAGTTTCGACCGTGATCAAGATCGACGACCGCCGGGATCGCGCGGTTTCGATGGAGGAGAAGGTTGAAACCGTCGCAGGGCTTCTCAAGTAAAATACGGTTAATTAGTATGTAATTTAAGAATTTTAAACAGTAGCCGAATCAGGAATTGTGCTTCATAATTCTGTGCCTACCCTTTGCTGCATCCGATACACCGCCCGTGAGGAGCGAGACCCGAGTGACTGCCCCGAGCTTAAAGCTGGCAAAAACCTTCAGTAACGACGTTGTTCGCGTCGTGACCGAAGACCAGATGGAAGCCCAGGGTCCCCAAGAAATCCTTACTTGGGCGATCAAGAATTTTCATCCCAGGTTGGCGCTCTCAGCCAGCTTCGGTGGGCCCGAGGGCATGGTGTTGCTCGACATGATGCACAAGCTCGACAACACGTCGCGGGTCTTCATGTTGGACACCGGGCGCCTGCACCCCGCGACCTACGACCTGGTCGACCGCGTGCGCGATCGCTACGACAAGCGAGTCGAGGTGGTGTTTCCCCAAAGCCAGGACATCGAAGCGATGGTCGCGGATAAGGGACACAACCTTTTCTACGAATCTCTGGAGAATCGCAAGCTCTGCTGTCGGTTGCGCAAGGTCGAGCCGTTGCGGCGCTATCTCGGGGACTTCGACGCATACGTCTCGGGCCTGCGAAGGGACCAGAACGCCAACCGCGCGGGTACGCGCAAAGTCGAGTTCGACGAAGCTGCTGGGGGCATCGTCAAACTCAATCCCCTGGCCGATTGGACCGCCGACGAGGTGTGGCAGTACGTCGAGGAAAACCAAGTCCCCGTCAATCGCTTGCACGCACAGAACTACCCCTCGGTGGGCTGTGAGCCCTGTACCCGGGCGGTCAAGTTGGGCGAAGATCCGCGCGCCGGCCGCTGGTGGTGGGAAAATGACGACACGCGCGAGTGCGGGATCCACGTCGGCGAGGAAGAGGGCGGCTCCGGCATCTAGCTGGCGCCAGTCGCCCGGAGGCGAGCTTCATTTCCGGCGATTTTGTGCGATCCTCGTTCTCGACCCACGGTTCGTGCCGAACCGAGGCAGCGCCCGCTCGGACGACGACAGCACATGAATCCGGTCTCTACATCGAGATTTCGACGCCTGACTGGCCTTTCGGCCGTTGCCGTCGCCGCGGTCACGATTCTGACTACCGCGAGCCACCTCACTCCCGAGGACGGTCTCGTCATCCCGATCAAGGTCGCGTTGCTCGGCGGCTCGGCCATTGTGCAAACCGCTTCTCTCGAGGCGCTGAATCATGGCGTGAGCGTCGGCGACAATGCCATTTCGGTCGACGGCGTTCCGATGCTGCGCGTCTTGACCAACCGCACGAGATTCGTTCGTCCCGGTGAGACCAACAGCTATGTTCTGGCTCGCGACGACGGAAGCCAATACGCAGTCGATCTGCTTCCCGCCCTCAGTCACTTTTCGCGACATCCTCTCGATCTGGTGCTCGACATCGCCCTGCTTGGGGTGAGCATCATCTACCTGATCGTCGGCGGACTGGTGTGGCGCAGCAAGTGGGACCGCGGGGAGGCCTGGGCGTTCATCCTCTTCTGTGCCGCGATATCGGCGGAACTCGCAGCCTGGGTCCGGGTGGACATCGTCCCGTACGGCGCCACTCGAATGCTCGCCAACACTCCATTCCTCGGGGCGACGGCGTTCCACCTTTTTACCACCTACCCGGTGGAGCCCCCTTGGATCGTGCGACACCGGCGGATTCGTTTTGTGCCCTACTTCGGGGCCGGTGTGCTCTCCATGCTCGTGCTCGCCAGCCCTTGGATCGCCTCCACGTCCGCTGTGATCGTGGCGGATCTCGCCTTTGTCTATGGCTTCGGGCTGTGCCTGGTGTCGCTGATCGTGCTCGCCAGTCAACGCGCGAGTGCACGTCTCGCCGGGGTCGGGGATCGCGTGGACATGGTGCTGATCGGCGGCATCGCCGCCTTCCTGCCGGCGGCCGTGATCGTGTCTGCTGAGTACTTCTTGCATGCGACGTTTCCGCCCTATCTCGCTCTGCTCTGGGTTGTCTTTCTGCCGGCGGCGATCGGCATCAGCATGTTGCGCCGGCAGCGGCTGGAGATTGGCTTGCTCGCCAAGTCGTCTGCGGCCTACGGCGCTGCGACCCTTTCGATTACCGGCTTGTTCGCCCTGATGATCACCTTCGCCGATCAGGCCGCCCAAGGCCTGGGGATGACCATGCAGTCGGCCCAGGTGGTGTTTCTCTTTCTCGCGATCCTGGCCTTCAACCCTCTGCGAGAACGTCTTCAGCGCCTGGTTGACGGCCTGTTCGATCGCGACCGCTCGCGCTATCGCGCGGCGGTGCGGGAGATTTCCGAAGCCATGGTGTCGATGTTGTCGCTGCCGGAGATCGGCGACCGAATTCTCGCTGCGGCCACGGACACCATGGGGGTCGAGCGCGCAATGGTGTTGTTGTTCGACGAAGAACAGCGCGTGCTCCGGCCCTCGGTCTGGCGCGGTGATTGGGACGAAGAAGACAGGACGGGTCTCGAGATCCCGGCTGAACATCCGATCTGGCGACATCTGTGGATGCGCCGAGAAGAACTGTGTCGCGCAGACTTCGACGAGGAGCCGGACCCCGAAAAGCGAGAGTTGTGTCGCGATGTTTTCGATTCTCTGGAAGTCGAACTGCTGGTTCCGGTTCTGTTCGGCGTAGATCTGCTCGGTGTGATTGCGGTGGGGAGAAAACTATCGGGTGAGCCCCTGGCGGCCGACGATCGCCAGTTGCTCCGCACCCTGGCGAATCAAAGTGCCATCGCGATGGAGAACGCCAAGGCGTTCGACGAAATCGCCAAACTCAACGAAACCCTCGAAGCTCGGGTCGACGCGCGCACGGAAGAGTTGCAAGAGATCCAGGTTCAGCTGATGCAGAGCGAGAAACTGAGTTCGTTGGGGCAGTTGGTCGCGGGCGTCGCACACGAACTCAACAATCCCATCGGTTTCGTCCACGCAAACTTGCAGCTGTTGGACGAATTCATCGAGAAGCTGAGCCGCGCCCAGGCGAGTGGCGCCGATACCGAGAAAATCCGAGAAGCGATCAGCAAGCTTCTTTCCCGCAGTCGCGAAGGAACCCACCGCGTCAAAGAGATCGTCCAAAATCTGCGCGCGTTCTCGCGCATGGATCAGGCCGAGCTTCAGGACGCGGATCTCCACGAAGAGCTCGATCGAACCCTCGGTTTGATGGAGCCCCGCTTCAAGGATGGCGTCACCGTGATTCGCGACTACGGCGACTTGCCCCGGGTGCGCTGCTACCCGGGACAGCTCAACCAGGTATTCTTGAATTTGCTGATGAACGCGTGCGATGCGATGAACTGCCAGGGCTCGGTTGCGATCACCACCCGACGCACCGCCAACGGCGTTCGACTCGAATTCCGCGACGACGGCCCCGGGGTACCGCCTGCGCTGCTCAATAAATTGTTCGATCCGTTCTTCACGACCAAGGAGGTGGGGAAGGGGACGGGACTGGGGCTCTCGCTCTCCCACGGGATCATCGAACGCCACGGTGGCAAGATCAGCGTCACTTCGGAGCATGGCAAGGGGGTGACATTTGCGATCGATTTGCCCCTCGACGCGAGTCCCAAGGGCGAACTAAAAGTCGACTCGTCAAGCGCCGCGGCGAGTTGACGCAATGTTCGATCGAGCCGCCGAGTGTGACCGGCGGCGCTAGCCAGAAACTTGAACTCTGAAATGAAAGGAACACCAAAATGCGTTTGGGTCTGCTCGCCGGTTACTCCCCCGCCGAAATAAACATCCCGATCGATCGCATCAAAGAGGCGGAAAGCCTCGGATACGATTCAGTTTGGACCGCCGAAGCCTGGGGTTCCGACGCGGTATCTCCCGCGGCGTGGATTCTCGCGCAAACTTCGAAGATCAAAGTGGGTACGGCCATCATGCAGATGCCCGCGCGGACACCCGCGTGCGCGGCGATGACTGCACAGACTCTCTACGCGCTGTCGGGGGGACGCTTCATCCTGGGCATCGGATCTTCGGGACCCCAGGTTGTCGAAGGTTGGCATGGGGTCGCGTACGGTCGCCCCCTCACCCGCACTCGCGAGTACGTGAGCATCATTCGCAAGATCTTGGCGCGAGAAGAGAAGGTGACCCACGAGGGGTATCACTATCAGATGCCCTACAGCGGTGAAGGCTCCACGGGTCTCGGCAAACCGCTCAAGAGTATCTTGCACGGAGATCCCGCAATGAAGATCTACACCGCGTCAATCACGCCAAAAGGAGTCGAGTGCAGCGCCGAAGTCGCGGATGGCATGTTTCCGGTCTGGATGAACCCCGAGCGCTTCGATCTGTTCGAGGAATCGCTCAACGCGGGCTTCGCCAAGGCTGGCGGCGGCAAGAGCCTCGAGAGTTTCGAGATCGCGCCATTCGTCAATACGGTTATGGGAGATGATCTCGACGAATGTCGTGGTCCTGTGCGGGGGCAACTCGCCCTCTACATTGGAGGCATGGGCGCCCGAAACAAAAACTTCTACAACGACTACTGCAAGCGCCTCGGATACGAAGAAGCGGCGGAAAAAATTCAGGATCTCTATCTCGCAGGGAAAAAGGCCGAGGCCATGGCCGCGGTGCCGGAACAATTGATTGACGATGTCGCTCTGGTGGGTCCGTGGGAGCGCATCAAGGAACGCCTGGGGGCGTGGAAAGCGGCGGGCGAAAAACGCCAGGTCGGCACCATGCTGATAGGCGCCAGCAATTCGAAGCTACTCCGTCATCTAGCGGAAGAGATGCTCTAGCAGCTTTCTGACGCGCAGACTCCTAGGCGCCGTTCTCGCACCACTTCGTAATCGCGCGCAGGGTTGCGTCGACGCGGTCGATGGTGATGCGCCTGACTTCGAAGCGGTCGACCACCGCCCCCAGTACCGGCGCCGAATTTGACGCGACGACCTTCATGCCGAGCAGCGTCTTCGCCCCGGATTCCGGCGAGGCCGGATCTTGCTCGAGCGCCAGGGTGAAGGTCTGCTCGAAGCGGATCATTCCGATTGAGATTTTTGATTGGAATTTGCGCCCCGGGACGATCTCGATCGGCACTTCCTTCATGATGATCGGGATTGAGCCCATCTGGTAGCGCCAGCGCATCATCTCGCCGGCCTTGGGGTACGCCTCGATGGAATCGAGGGCCGAGAGGCGATAGTCGTCCCACGCGATGCACTCAGTGGGGTCGGTCAGCGCGCGCCATACGCGCCCAGGCCTGGCAGATATCGCTGACGACATGACAATTGTAATCAAACAATGGGCCCTTCGTTAGGCACACTTTTAGGATGCGTCTTCCACGTCGAAAATCAAGGCCAGTCCACTTCGGTGGAAATCCCCATCGGTGTAGAGGTTACTAGCTAGACGGCTTAAACCCACAGATCAGGTCGACACCGTGATCGTCAGTCGGCCATCGGGGCGCTCAGTGGGCTGCTAGGAGTCTGCGCGGCAGAAGACTCCTAGGCGAAGGCATCCAACAGGCTGCCCTTCAGATCGAGGTTGGTCTGCAGGACACGGACCGACGCCTTGTACTGAAACGAAGCGAGACTTTGTTCAACGAACTCGCTTGCTAGCGAGACCTCCCGAGGCTCCCGGTCGATGATCGTCGAGGCGCGGCTACCCCCGCCTTCCTGCGATACCTGCACCGTGCGGTGGTTTTTGAAGTCCGGGGTCAAAACGTTGGCGACGTTGTGAGCTGAGTTGCGCAGCCGGACCTGAGCGGATTGCATGCCCGATCGTGCGATCGAGAGGGCGTCATTCATTTCGTTGATACTCGCGATCGGCACCCAGGCGCTGAACTACGACGTGTCGCAGAACGCTCGCCGGGGTGTCTGTTGTTCACTTGTCTTTATCGGAGAAAACGTGTGCTGACTGGATCGGGCGAACCCCTGAGCAAGTCGCAGGTCGTTGCGATTCACGGGAGCGCGAAATTCGTGCAGAAAGCGTGCATGGATTGTCGAAGCTAGTGATTGAACTCTGAAAGGAACTCTCGAATTGCTGCGAGCGTTGCTTCGGGCCGATCGATGTGGACGTGATGGCCGGCCTCCTGGATCACCGCGCAACGGGCATTGGAGATCTCGGCAGCGAGTCCCCGGGCCCCCTCTTCAGTCAAGATCGTGCTTTGCGAGCCGCGCACAATCAGTGTCGGACACAAGATCTTTGCAGGATTGGGGGCAGGGCGGGCGGCGAGGCTGAACCAGCGCGGGTCGAAGCGATAGCTGAAGCGACCATCTGACTCTTCGCGCACCGAATGACGCGCGATATGAAGACGCAGCGTTTCTTCCACATGCGCGGCTTCGGGAACGAACTGGAAGCGTCCGATCGCGTCTTCACGGTTCGCGTAGCTGCCGCGCATGCGCAGGGCGAGGCGACTGCGCCGACGTGCAGAACGTGTCATGCCGAGCGAAATGTCAATGAGCACCAGTCCGCGGGTCGCTGGATGACGCGACGCGTGGTCCAACGCCACGTGGCTGCCCATCGAATGACCCAGCAGAACCACTTTGTCGCTGCCCAGATACTCGATCAAGCGTTCGAGATCGTCGTTGAACGCCCCGGCTGCGATATCGTCGGGATACTCCGAAATTCCGTGTCCCCGGAAGTCCAGCGCAACCACATAGAACCAGTCTGCAAGATGGGGAGCGATGTGGTCCCACCAATGCGCGTTCGAACCGCCGCCATGCAGAAGGATGAGCGTTGGGTTGCGCTCGTCGCCCCAGGCCAAGAAATGCAGCTTGGGAGAGCGGAACCCTTGCGGAGTGAACGTTGTCGATTGAGCTTCCAAGGCGGACGGGAGCGTATCTCTCGATCCGGTGTCACTCAAGCGAATGGGATTGCAAGGGTATGAGCCTTGTTGCGGCCTTCCGCGAGGGTTTAGAAAATCGCTCGAATTCGCGCTCAAAACACCCCTTTGGAAGCAGATCCGTAAATGCCGAAGCGGAGAAGTTTCAGAAAAGTGCCGAATTCGAGCTTTTCAGCCCGTTTGGAGCTTTTTTTGTTTGACTACCTAGTGGAAGAGCGTAAAATCGCCGCGTTGAAGGGTGTTTCCTCGCGTTTTTGCTCATGTGTTGCGTAAGCGCGACCCAAGCAAGGTTCGGGGAAACACGAAGGAACGAAGGAACGAAGGAACGAAAGAACGGAACGAAAGAACGGAACGAAAGAACGGAACGAAAGCGAGAAATCAAGACTGTAGGAAAACGGGACTGCAGAGGTAGAAAAGCAAGGCAATGGGGACCGAACCTACAGGGGGGTACCCGCTATGCGTCCATCCGTGGATTTCGCGGTGGCGGGCGCGGCGGAATTAAGGGAGGCACCAGTTCATCATGGCAGCAAAGAAGAAGAAGGCCAAGAAGGGCAAGAAGGGCGATCTGATCATTTCGAAGTCTCGCACCAAGGGTGCGGTCAAGAAGTGTAACGTTGGCGCCGAGTTCTACCCGGCACTCGACGAAGTGGTTCGCGGCTTGATCAAGGGTGCAGAGGCGCGTGCGATCGGCAACAAGCGCAAGACCTTGAAGGCTGTCGATCTTTAAGATCACTTGATTCACTGCTAGTCAGGTCGCAAAAGGGATCCGCGTGACCCTGGTCGCTTCCGGGCGCCAAACTCATTGCGGTAGACCGCAGAGGGCCCATCGGCTTCGATAGCTGATGGGCCCTCCCCCATTTCATGCGCCACGGGCGTCTCATGCGCCACGGGCGTCTCATGTGTCGCGGCGATTCTGCTCCGAAGAACCCCGTAAGTCACTGAAATAACTCAGCTTATAAATCTTCTTCCGACTCTTCTTCCGACTCTTCGAGAGAGCGGTCGAGTTGTTCCGCGTAACTCAACCGGTCGTGATCGGCGATGGTTCGGTCGAGGTTGGCACCGACCCGGAACAAGCGTTCGAGCGGCGTGCGTCTCACCACCGAGGCCAGATCGAGTTGATGTTCACTCGAAAGGAACTCGAGGCCCAGGCTGGCGAGTACGGCCACCTTCTCGACCGCCTTGGGGAGGGTTTCGATATCGCCCAGGGGCAGGCCGTCGGCCATCGCAACCTTGTTTGCGAGCGAGATGAAACCGAAAAAGAACGAACGCCTTTCACTGGCATCGAGTTCGGCGGCCGCTCGAAATACTGCGTGCTGTGCGTCGCGGGTGGCGGGAAGCTGAGGCATCCAAACCGGTAGATTCCAGTCAATGCCGCCCAGGCCGATGTCCTGAAGTGGGATGTCCGCCCGTTGGTCGGGTCGAAGGAAACCGTAAATTCGCATCGACTCGTCCCAAGAGGGAAAACCGAGATCCTCGAGTCGGCCGGTGCGCCAGCGGATCGCCCATTCTTCGAGATCGCTGTCCATTTCCCAAATCACGCCCTGTAGTACCCGGAAATACAGCCAATAGTCCCTGGTAAACAGTGTCTGGAGAAGCCGCCCGATTGCCGCAACGTCGTCCTTGTTATCTTTGGCAATGAAATAGAACTGGCCATCGAGTGTCTGGCCCCCCTCCGGCACCTGCCAGCTTTCATCGTCGTTGGGCTTGAGTTCGACCCAAATCCGGGCGCGCAGAAACAGCACCCAAAGTTCGGCGTCGATGGACTGGCCCCCCCGGAGCAGCGTTTCTTCCCCCGCTTCGGCCATGATTTCGAGCCACGAACCGAGCTTCTCCGAGTTGGGGATGATTCCACTCCAGGCGTCGAGGTCCGCACATGCAACCAGTTGCGTGGTAGTCGCGTGCTCGAGGATCCAGCTGCCGTCCATCAGACCCACGGCCTTGACCGTGAAACACAGCTCAGCCTCGGGAATGAGGGGGATCACGGCCTCGGGCTTGTCAAAAAGCTCGAGCATCGTTGCCCGGCGGGCCAATGGAGTCTCGCAGAACAGTGCCACCTGGTCGTCGAGCGAAAGTCCCACGAGCATCGACTCGGCCGCGCGCTTGTCGCTGCGGGCCAGGGTCAGGACCCGCTTGTAGTCTGGGCGGGTTTCGAGAGAATCGACCATCGGCGGCAACCTAGCTCGATTTTCCTTCGAAGTCGCGCGATGTTCGCTGCAACTGGCGCGGATTGCCTATGGTACGGAACCGTGATCGACCTCGACCATATCCGCCATCGTCTCGCCAGCCACACGCCGCAGCTGCGTCCCACCGACGGGATGGGACTGGCGGGCGTGACGATCCTGCTGCGTGAGGGCGGGTCTAGCTCCGGGCGCGGCGGGCCCGAGATGCTGCTGATCGAACGGGCCACCCGCCCGGGAGACCCATGGTCGGGACATATGGCCTTTCCGGGTGGACGAGCGGAGCCCGGGGATCCATCGCTGCAGAAGACCGCCGAGCGTGAAGCCCTCGAAGAGGTGGGGATCGCTCTCGCGGACGCCCTGTACATCGGGCGCCTCGACGATCTGGGGGGCCGCACTGGCGCGACCGACAAGATTGTCGTTTCCGCCTATGTGTACCATCTGGCGGACCCGGGGCGACTCGAGATCGCCCGGGATGAAGTTGCCAATGCATTCTGGGTCCCGCTCGATCACCTCGTGCACCCGGACAATCACGTTCGCTACCCCATGCAGTACGGAGAGCACAACCTCGTGTTTCCGGGCATCAGCATAGGTGTTCGCGAAGATTTGGTTGTCTGGGGGCTAACCTATCGTTTTCTAGAGAGCTTCTTTGAAATCATTGGCAGCCCACTTTTCGAACATGGCATTCCCGACCCCGAAGAGGCTTACGCGAGTTCCTCTGAGTAGTGCCCGACTGCGGGGGATGGCCAGCCGCGCTGCACGGCCTTCCGCACTCTTCTAAAATGGACCGATCATGAAGCTACCGGATCGACTCAGGGAACGTCTCGAACGCGTGCTCGAACTCGGCGAACGCCTGCTCGGCGATCTGGTCGACGAGAATCCCGACGCCAGCCTCTTCGAAACCCGTCGCGCTTTTCGCTGGGACCCCGGGCGTGGGCGGGGACTCGGCCAATTGGTTGCGATCGAAAAGCCAGCCAGCTTTGACCTCAACGATCTCTACGGAGTCGATCGGGCGATCGAATCCTTTGTCCGCAACATCGAACAATTCCTGCGCGGCCTGCCCTTCAACCACGTGCTGTTGTACGGCGACCGCGGAACGGGCAAGTCATCCGCGGTGCGCGGAGTCCTCAAACGCTTTGGCGACGGGGGATTGCGCCTGATTGAAGTCGAAAAGGACGAGTTGGTTCACCTACCCAGGGTGCTGGATGCCATCCGCAGCGGCGGTCAGGATTTTCGCTTTCTGATCTTCTGCGACGATCTTTCGTTTGGTGGGGGCGAGGCGGGTTATCGGGAAATGAAGGCGGTGCTCGACGGAAGCTTCGCGGGACCCCCAGAAAACGTGTGCCTTGTTGTGACCAGCAATCGGAGGCAGTTGGTATCGCAGTCGATGGCCGACAATCGCCAGGCCGAACTCGACGCCGATAACGAACTCCATCTCGGCGAAGTCCTCGAAGAGAAGCTCGCCCTGGCCGATCGCTTTGGCCTGACCCTCGGGTTCTACTGCTTCGATCAGCCGACCTACCTCGCGATCGTCGAGCAGTACCTCAAAAAAGAAGGTTGTGGCCCGCTCTCGGACGAGGTGCAGGCAGAAGCGCTTCGTTTCGCGTTGCGACGGGGATCCAGATCGGGTCGCACAGCCCGCCAGTTCGTGAATCAATGGGCGGGCGAGCGGAAACTCCGCGAACTGTTTCTAGCCGACAAGAATCACTAGCTCTAGATGACGTCGAGCTCCCGGCCCACCTTCGCCAGGGCGGTGAGGGCCTGATCGAGGTGCTCGCGGGTGTGGGTAGCCATGTAGGAGGTCCGGATCATCGCCTGGCCCTGTGGAACTGCGGGGGGGACGATGGCGTTGGCGAACACTCCTTCTTGTTGGAGGCGTTTGACCATCGTAAATGCCGAGATCTCGTCTCCAATGACGAGCGGAATCACTGGTGAGTCCGAATCGCCGGTATCGAAGCCAAGGTTCTTGAGCTCCCGCATCATGTATTTCGTGTTCTCCCAGAGCTGCTTGCGACGCTCGGGCTCGCGCTTCATGACTCCGAGGGAAGCGATTACGGCTGCAGCCATCGGCGGTGGCGTGGCGGCGGAAAAGATTTGAGAACGGGCATGGTGCTTGATGAACTCGATCACCTGCTTCGGGCCAGAGATGAAGCCGCCAACCGTGGCCAAGGATTTCGAAAAAGTCCCCATCGTGAGATCGACTTCGTGTTCGAGCCCAAAGTGTTCAGCGGTACCTCGACCGTTTTCCCCAAACACCCCGAGTCCATGGGCATCGTCGACCATCAGGCGGGTGTTGTAGCGGTTCTTCAATTTGACCAGACCAGGCAGGTCACAGAGGTCTCCCTCCATGGAGAAGACACCGTCTACGATGATCATCCTGCCTTTTGTCTCGTCAGAGCGCTTGAGTTTGCCCTCGAGGTCGTCCATGTCGTTGTGCTTGAACTTGAGGCTCTTGCCAAAGCCCAGACGGACGCCGTCGATAATCGAAGCGTGGTCCAGACAGTCGAGGAATGCGATGTCGTGTCGACCGAGCAGACAGGAGATCACCCCGAGATTGACCTGGTAGCCCGTGGAAAACGTCAGAACAGCGTCCGCGTTCATGAATTCGGCAATGGCTTCCTCGAGTTCGACATGAATGTCGAGGGTGCCGTTCAACAGGCGTGAACCGGCGCAACCCGTGCCGTATTTCGCCACGGCCTTGGCCGCAGCGGTCTTGATCTCGGGATGGTTTGTCAGCCCGAGGTAGTTGTTCGAGCCCAGCATGATGATTTTTTCGCCATCGATCGTGACGACCGGGTCCTGAGGCGAAGATATGCTGCGAAAATATGCGTAGAGATCGTTGGCGCGTAGCTCGCGGGTCAGCGTGTACTCACCACACTTATCAAGAATGTCCACGGAACCCTCCTCCGCGAAGTGGCGAACCGTCCCTATGGACGAAACCAGCTCCGGGAATTCACCAGATCGGCTTGATTATCGACGGTTGCGGGGCAAATCATCGTGTTTTCCCTGCGTCGTATCCCGACTGGTGACCTGAATTGCATCATGAGTTGCTTGAGACTCCGGCAATCAGCATTCGTTTCATTCAAATTGGATCCGCCCGGTTAGGGTCTGGATGCTCGACGTAAGGCCTAAACCGCCAAGTTACTGGGGGGAACGGCAGCTTACCGCAGCCGTACAGCACGCGGCACAGGAGAATTGCGATCTGGGCCCCAAGGGGTAATTCATTTTGTTCGCGACTTCCTGTGGTTGGGGTGCAGAGCGAGGTGCTCTGGTAGAGTGCTCGCCGCCGCGAGGTGAGGGGGAAACCGATGCACGTCCGCATACTGCTCCAGGCCCTTGTGGTCATGGGAGTCATGGCAATGCTCGGGATGAGTGCGGCCGCGGCTGTGGCGGAAGACCTACCCGGTGCTTCCCAAGTCGTCGAGGCGATTGGCGAAAGCGAGCCTCCGACGGAACCGTTTCTCGCCGAAGACGAGCCCGACCCGCTGTTCGACGACGATTTCGACCTCGAATCGGATGCCGGCTATTCGGACCCCTACGAAGAACCCAATCGCGCCGTTTTTACCTTCAATCAGGGCCTGGATCGATACTTTCTCGGGCCGATTGCCAGCTTTTTCGGCTACGTGACCCCGGGGCCGGTGAAACGCGGTCTTCGCAATTTATTCGACAATCTCAACTTCCCGGTCGTGGTGATCAACGACGTACTCCAGCTCGAATGGAAGGACGCCAGCGTGAGCACCGGCGCATTCCTGATCAATTCGACCATTGGGATCGCGGGCTTGTTCGAGCCCGCCAAGCAAATCGGCATGCCCCGGCACGTTTCGAACTTCGATCAGACCCTTGCGCTCGCCCGGATGCCCCGCGGTCCCTATCTCATGATTCCAATCGCAGGACCCTCCACGGCGCGCGGCACTCTGGGCTCGTTTGTCGACCTGTTGATGCAGCCGACCACATGGTTCTTCCCAGTGACTGCGTTGTTCAGATCTGGCGGCGAGGGAGTCGTGAGACTGGAAGAGCACATGGACGAACTCGAGGCACTCGAGCGCTCATCGGTCGATTTCTATTCGGTACTGCGCAGCGCGTACCTGCAAACCCGCGAAGAGCAGGTTTGGGGGCGAAGGCAGCACCGGCGTCCGTCCGCGACTGACTGAGCGCCTGCGGCGGAATGAAAGCCCCGCAGCTATTCGCCAAGCATGAACTTACACACGCAGTCGCGGAATCCGTCTGGGTTGTCCGTCATTACCGAGTGTCCCGCCTGGGGGACGATCGCGAGGCTGGCGTTCGACATCACGTCTTCGACCATGCGATCGGCCACATCCGCACTCATGATGTCAGAGGCGGCGCCTCGCACCACCAGACTGGGGCACTCGATCTTCGCGAGGGCGTCCCAGAGGGCCTTTGTGGTGGCTTCTTCGTACTTCGCCAATGCTTCCGAATCTAGCTGTCCGGCCGCCAGGCCGCGAAAAGAGCTGTCCATCTTCAAAATGTAGCGGCCGTCGTCGCGCTGCTTGAGTCCGTAGTGCGCCATTCGCTTGATCGATTTCGGGTTGGCCGCCGGGTACGAAGTAGAGAGATAGCTTTCGTATTGCTGGACGGTTTCGAAGCTCGGGTCGCGGTGCCGCTCTACGTCTTGCGAAATCCTGGTGGTTCCTCTCGCGTCGAGTTCCGGGGCCGAATCTACGATCACGAAACCCGCCATCTGATCTGGGTTCGCTGCTGCATACCGCATGCATACCCGCCCACCGAGGGAATGGCCCACGAGAACCACGCGGTCGAATCCCAGATTCGTGATTACGGCTTCGAGATCAGCCTGATGGTTTTCGTAGTCGTAGCGGGCTTCGGCGTCCCAGTCGGAGTCGCCATGTCCGCGAAGATCCATGGCGTAGACCTGGTAGACCTCAGCCACCGCGGGGGCAAAGTCTTCCCAAATGTGAGATTCGTTTCCAAAGCCGTGGACCAACATGACCGGAACTCCCTCGTCGCTCCATCGAAGCAGGTGCATTTGAAGGCCGTCAGAGCCGGGGACGCTCAGGGATTCCGGAGTCATGGTCGTTCTAGGCTAGCGAAGCAGGGCCTCCCAACTCCAGCGCTGCCCCGTTGGGTTCCCCGCCGGGCGGCATTGCAACAGCGTCCATTGGCGGGTCCAGAGTCCATTTGTCGGCCCGCCGATTGACCCTTTCGGGATCATCTTCTATGGTTCGGCGCCCCGTCGCTCCGCTGCAAGCAAGGCCGCGGAGTCTCCGAACTGGCTGACCCACATTGTTGCATCCCCCATCGACCTGCTGCGTTTAGGTTGCGGCGCGGGTGCGATGTTGGACTGGCGGCCACGAAGCGCTGAAAACTCAAGGTTCCCGCGATGCTCTCACTAGATGAAATTGAAGAAGGTCTACTCATTACCCATCGCAACACGGGGCTTCGCTACAGCCTGATCGACGTGAGCGACGAAGAGGTCCTGCTCTCCCCCAATCAGGAGGGGCTCGAGGACCTGACGGTTCCCATCGATCTGTTCCGCAACGAATTCATTTCGAGTGACCGCTTTCGCTCGGGTCCCCGCAAAGGTGGCCGCGGCAAGGGACGCAGGCGAACAACCGCGCCCACCCAGGCCGTCGGTGGTCCCAAGTGCAAGGGCAAGATCAAGAAGATGGTGCGCGACCGAGGCTTCGGTTTCATCCGAGGCGACGACGGCAAGGAAGTCTTTTTCCACCGTTCAGGCCTCAACGCCGCCGACTACGACGGACTGTCCGAAGGTGACACCGTCGAATACGTAGTCCAAGAAGGCCCCCGCGGCGCCCGCGCAGAGAACGTTCGCCAGGCAGGGGCGACTCCAGATTCAGCATGATATTTAGCGAGTGGGTTCGTTGTTGGTCTTCCTGTTGTGGGGCTTTGGGATTAAGCCTCGGGAGCCCCTGCTTTACTGGGCATGTTGCCATTTGGGCAATGAGGGAAAGGGCGGTTTGGTAGTGCGGACTGGCTGGGCGTCGGCGAGAGCGCTGGGTGGGGGAGAGTTTTTAGCCAGGTATTGCGGAGAGGTCGATTAGGCCGCGTCTGCGCCAGCCTTTGCTGAGGAGCCAGCCCACCGCCTTGGCGACTCCTACATCTTCTTGGATGGCCGCCTTCACTCGCAAGCTTTCAGAGCTTGCGTGCCACCCGTCGAACTGACTGCCCGAAGAGGCTTCATCGATCTTCACCGGCGGCGAATGCCCGTTCCGCTGTTTGAAGTGCTTTCGAATATTAAGAAGTACATAACGAAGCGCATTGCGCACCTGCGTGGGAGACGTGAGGAGCTGAACGTGATAGCGACCTGCAATCACCTTACCGGTTCGCTTAAAGACACGATTCACAGCCAGTGCAAAACGAGCAGCAATCGACTTCATACCCCGGGACAAAGTATCCTGAGACTCGGCCTCAACGATCATGTGAAGATGATTATGCTGGATGGAATACTCAACCAACCGAAAGTCACCGCGCTCACACCCCTGGGCGAATGTCTTCCGCACTTCCATCACGAGTGATCGTTGCCGAAGGTTCGAGAGTCCCTTTACAACACGCAACGTCACATGGGCGGGAGTGAGTTTATGAAAATTAGATCGTTGTCGATGAGGCACCTGGCCCCGCCCAACCCGTTTAGCGCCAGCCCCTTTGCGCGGCCCGCCATGCCCAGAGGTCATACGCTTCTGCAAGACATAGTCAGAAAGTTCGAGCTGCTTGATTACTGCCATGCCTCTAATGTAGCAGAATCATCGCCCTTATCAACCTATTAATGCGTCAGATAAACAAAATAAACACAACCACAACTTGCGAACTTTCATTCACCCCCTGTCCGCGCCGCCGCTATATCCGTCAACAACTACCACTCCCGAAACCACCCTTTCCCTCATCGCCCAAATGGCAACATGCCCAGTACAGCAAGCCCCCCGAGCCTCACCCCCAAAGCCCCGCAACCACACCCGCCTCAGCGATTTTCAATCGGCGTCCGGTTCTTGATCACATCCCGCGCGACATAAGCGATCAGCGAGCGGGGCAGGATGCGCGGTGGCACCATGGCTCGCGCCCAGTTGAACCAGCCCGCAATTACCGTGGGCTGCCGCCCTACTGCCGATATCGCAATTTCTACCACCTCGAGGGCCGTCTGACCCGAGTGGGGAATTTCTCCGGCGATTTCATGGAACTCGGTTTCGGTTGAGCCCGGCTCGAGCACGAGCACGTCGATTCCCTCCTCGCGCAGTTCAACGTAGAGAGATTCGCCGAGTAGCTGTTCAAAGGCCTTGGTCGCGCTGTAGACGCCGTGCAGGGGAATGGGTTGCCGCCCCGCCACCGACCCGGTAATGATCACGGCCCCCCGCCCACGCTCCTTCATACCGGGCAGCAGCTTGCTGGTCAGCACCAGCGGCGCGGCGCAGTTTACCATCACCAGCTCGCGCAAGCGGTCGGTGCTCTGTTTGTCAAAACGTCCTACATACCCGAGTCCGGCATTGTTGACGAGCACGCCAATCTCCAGGTCGGCACAGGCGGCCGCCAGGTGATCTGGGCCATCGGCTGTCGAGAGGTCCACTTCGACGACTCTGGTTTCGACCCGGTGGTGCGATTCGAGTTCTTGCGCGAGATCGTTGAGACGATCTTTGCGCCGTGCGGCGAGCACACATGACATGCCTTCACGCGCCAACGCACGGGCAAACTCGACACCCAAGCCCGCCGAGGCTCCAGTGATCAAGGCCCACTCGCCGTAACGCGCACGCATGGATTTGTGCGCGAAGCTGAAGTGCTCGCGCGCGTCGGCCAGCGCCGCACTCAAGAGCGCAAAGGGCGCCGCACTGATAATTCCAAAGAACCAGCCCGACAAGGAAAACCCATAATATCCGATGCTCCAGACCAACATCCCCAGCGATATCTGTGCGGTGTAGAGGGCGCCCCAGGTGCAGATCCACGGTCGGCGGCGGCGGAAGCCATGGGTGGCCGCGGCGTACACGAACCAATGGGGAAAGGCCCAGAGCTTGGCCCACCAACCGGTAAACATGATGCCAAACCAGACCTCTTGGTCTTCCGCAACGGGTTTCCAGAAAATATCCCAGGGCATGTAGATGAAGGCCATGAAGGCGCTGAAGACCATCAGGGCGTTGATCCAAATGGGGCGATCTCGGAATAGATCGCGCAACCAATCGGTCATGAGGGGGGCACCTCCGCAGTAGCTGAACAGTGGCTAGACGCCCAGACGTTACCCGAACGCTGCTGGGTTAGCAGTCCATTGAGTGACCCCGGCTGGGTATTGATTCGGTGGGAGAATTGAGGGGCGAGATCGCCGATCTATGCGCGCTCGAGAGCCTCACGGACCTTCGCAGCCAGGGTATGCATGGCAAACGGCTTCTCGACCACCGGTAGCGACGCGTCCCACGCGCCTTCGGCCTGCAGCGCCTGCTCGGAGTAGCCAGAGGTGAAGAGCACGCGAAGCGACGGGCGGGCATGGACCACCTGTTCGGCGATTTCGCGGCCGCAAAGGTGTGGCATGGCGAGGTCGGCCATCACGAGGTGGATGGGGCCTCGGTGGGTGGCGCAGATCTTCAGAGCACCCGGCCCATCTTCGGCCGCAAGCACCTCGTAGCCCCAGCGGGTCAACACCCGCTCAAACAATCCGCGAACCACGCATTCGGGTTCGACGAGCAGGATCGTCTCTCCCTGGGCCAACGCGATCTCGCGATTGCTCACTTCAGGCTCTTGCAACGTCGCGTCGGCATTCGCGATCGGGAGAAATAAATGAAATGCTGAACCCTTGTCGATCTCGCTTTCCACCACGATCAAACCGCCACAGCCTTCGACAATTCCCGCGACGGTGGACAGACCGATTCCCGTCCCGCGGCCATCGCGCTTGGTGGTGTAAAAGGGTTCGAACAGGCGCTTGCGGGTGTCTTCACTCATGCCACTTCCGGTATCGAGCACGCTCAATACGACATAGCTGCCCGAGACCAATCCAGCTGGCGCATGAATACTGAGTGATTCACTCGCGCGCCCGATATCGAGGGAAACTTCGGAGGTACCGTCGACCTGGACTTCGTTGGTCGCGATCGTCAGCAAGCCTCCGTCCGGGGCCATGGCGTCTCGCGCGTTTGCGACCAGATTCAAGATCACCTGATCGAAGCGCGCGGGATCGACTCGTACCGCCCTAATCTCGACTCCGAGTTGGTAGACGACCTCTACTTGTTCGCCCGCGATGCGACTGACTATCTTGGCCAGGAGGGCCACAACGCTGTTGAGATCGAGCAACTTGGGATCGTGGCTCTTCGCTCTACTGAATCCGAGAATTTGTTCCACTAGCGCAGTCGCCCGGTCCGCCGCGCGGCGAATTTCGTGAATTTCGTCCTGCCCCTGTCCGTCCTCACCCATCTCGAGAGACAACAGTTCGCCGTAGCCGAGAATCGCCGTGAGGTAGTTGTTGAAGTCGTGTGCGATTCCGCTCGCCAACCGCCCGACGACTTCCAGGCGTTGCGTCGTCTGCAGACGCGCCTGGGTGTCGGCGAAGGTCTGCTCGCTGCGTTTGCGCTCGAGCAGGCCGGAAACCATGTCGAGCATCACCCGGGTGAGGGCGAGCGAATCGGTGGACCACGGCCGGGAGAGTTCGTTGCTGTCGACCTTGAGAAACCCCACGAGCGCGCCGTGGGAAATCATTGGAACGAACAGTAGCGACGCGAATCTCCGACGCCGGAAAAACGAACGCTCTGCGTTGGCGATATCGGGGAGATCATCGATCGAATGCCAGCAGACCGATTCCGACTTGCCGAGTTGACCAGCGAGCCACGGGTAGTCGGTGAGGCCAAAACCTTCGATACCCTCCTCCGCCGCCAGCGCATGCGGATCGCCAGCGCGCATGAAGTCTCCCGCGGCCCGGCCAAAGCACGCGATCTCGACGAATGAAGTCGCATCCGCGGTTCGCAGATACAACGCGACTCGGTCGGCCGGGAGCGACAGCGCAATCAAACGCAACGCCTCGTCTACACCCTGACCCGCATCGGCAGCCGGCAAATTCGCAAACTGTCCGGACAGTGTCGCGACGATTTCACAAAATGATCGCTGGGTCTCCAGGGCGCGATGAGTTTGGGGCGTAGGAGTTTCGCGGGGCTTGACGCGCCGACTCGGTGCATTGGCGTGATCGCTGGCGAAGGATGTCGGTTGGCTCCCCGTTGTCGTATTCAGGTACGCAATCAAATTCCATCGGTACCGCGCCTGAGTTCTGCTCACGCCTGCTGCGACTTGCGCGTGGACCGTCCATTGCTTCGTCAATTACTGCGGCGGGCTTTAGCAATACTGGAAAAGTTGCGTGTTGCTGGAATGGCAAGTGGTCGGCAACTCATCAGGTGAAGGCTTGAATAAGCAAGTTGCCGCGACTTTCTCGCACTCGTGATTCTTACGGGTTCCGGTGCGGTCTACTTGCCAGCAAGACCGAGATGATTTATGTCGGGGATCGGGAACGAGAACGGCCGCGATGCATTGCGTGAATGCACCGCGGCCGCTTTGGGCCTGAATCTCGCGGATATTGGGAAGGGGTGTTAGGGCTCCACCAATCCTGCGCGAATTGCAAAGCGCACCAATCCCGAAACTTTGTGGATATCGAGCTTCTCCATCAAGTTCGAGCGATGAGAATCGATCGTCTTGAGCGAGACCCCGAGCATGTTGGCAATTTCTTTGCTCGAGAGACCCTCGGCGATCAACTGCAGCACTTCTCGCTCACGATCCGTCAACATGGCGACGCCGGAGGGTGACGAATCTCCAGGGCGCGCGATTGCATCGACAACCTGCTGGGTGATCGCCGGCGAGAGGTAGGATGCGCCGCCTCGCACCGCATCGATGGCCTGAAGTAGATCGGATGAAGCCGAGTTCTTCACGATGTAGCCCGAAGCTCCCGCCCGCAGCACTTCTTCGACATAGGTCCGGCTTTCATGCATCGAAAGCACGAGGATCTTTGCCTGGGAACCCTGCTTCCCAATCCTGCGGGTCGCATCGATCCCCGAAAGCCGTGGCATCCAGATGTCCATGATGACGACATCGGGCTGCTTTTCCAAAACCATCTGCACGGCCTCTTCTCCGTCAGATGCCTCACCAATTACGGTAAAATCGCTACGTGCTTCTAGCAGCTTTACCAGCCCTTCTCGGACAATTTTATGGTCATCGGCTACAACGATTGTCGTCATTTGTCTCCCCCGGTCCACGTTGCTTCGTGGTCATTTGAATTACGGAGAGTACGGCGGCCCACCGGCACAGCTATGGGGCGTTTGCCCGAAAAGCCGGGGAATTAGGCCGAAGCCAAATTCGATGCGAATATGTTTCGCGGACGCGGTCGCGTGAGACACGAAAATGTGTTAACCGGTGAAATTTAAAACGGAAATTCCGTCCGTAAGCATCGGTGACTGCGCGACTATTAACGCTCTCGGTGCACCTGCGAACAGCCGACAATCCGGGCAGCCCCGAAATTACGCTCCCCAAAGTCCGGGGGGATGCCCGGGGAACCAGTGCGGGGCTCCTCGTATGAAATGCTCCGGTGTTTTCCCATAACCTATTAGATAAATCGCCGCTGTATAAGCAGTTTCCCGGATACCGTCGATTCCCCACAGCGCTGTAAACCGCGAGTTGGGGACGGCAAATAGCACCGCGCCCGCTTGCGAGTATTAATCAAGGCGAGACCGAGGTATTACCCCAAGAAAAGCCCCTCAGAACAACATAATTTGGATTTGCCGCTTAACTGTGTCACCAACACCCATTCTCAATTGGGGATGGGACCCTGTCCTTCGCGCACCACTTCGATGTCATCGCGACCGGCGCGCAGGACCGTCGAAGGGTCGGGCCATAGGGCGCCGCAGTCGACGACGCACTCGACGTCGGAGCGATGGCGAAGCTCCAGTATTTCGGGGTCTTCCATTTCGGGGGTTTCCTCAGCGGACGTAACCGATCCCACCAGCAGAGGCTCTCCCGTGAGTTCGACCAGCATTCGGCACACCGCATGGTCCGGCATTCGCAATCCGATTTCGTGGTCGCGATTCTTCATCGCGCGAGGAACGTCCACCGAGGCCTTTAGCACGATGGTGTAGGGGCCCGGAAGGATGCGGCGCGCCATGCGAAAGACGCGATTGTCCATGATTCCGTATTTCCCAAAATCCGTCAGCTCGTTGACCATCAGCGAAAGAGGCTTGCGCGAGCGTTCGTCGATCGACTTGAGTTGTCGAAGCTTGGCAATGCCCTTTGCGCTGGAGAGCGCGCAGCCGAAGGCATAGCCGGTGTCGGTCGGTATGATCACTACGCCACCCTTGCGCAGGGCCGCGACCGCTGGCTCGAGCCTTCGGGGAGCGGGTCGCTCCATGTCGATTCGCAGACGCATCAGTGCAGTATCCCGATCCACACAGCAGACGTAAAGCCGCAAACCATGGGAGTAGCCCGGCGGCCGACAAAGGGCAGATTCATCACCACCACCGACTTCACGATGCCGTTTAGCCAGCGAAAATGTGTCGCGGTCCCGATCGACATTTTCGAGACGCTCGGCTCGGCTTCGTCGGTTTCAGGTGGATCGGACAAACACGCACTCCCTGCTGCGAAGCGTATGAATCGTCAGTCGTCCTGCCGATCGGTCTGAATGAGCCCGATGGGGGAAGACCCACCGGGCAGCTTCGAGTCTAGAATCGATTCTTGATAATGAGCGAACTCGCGCCGCCACTCGACGGAATGGATTTGACCGCCAGGGAAATTCGGTTCGCAGGGTCTAGCGCCTTCCAATAGGACTCAAGGATCTCTTCAGGCGACCCCGTGCAGGGAACAGCCAGGGGGTCCCCAGTAAAACTCGGCAGGGGAGATCCATCTCCTTGATACGTCGTGAGCAACCAGCCAAAGCCAGCCGACGGGTTCCCGGGGCGAAACGTCGTGCGATCGGTCTGATCGGGGTCGAGCCCATCCGCCCTGAGGATGCTCAAGGTCACGCTGGCGCTTTGCTCACGCAGATCGACGATCGCACTGATGCGCGGGGTGTAGTTGGGTGCATCGGGTTCTCGTTCGCGAGTTGCAAGGGCTGATTCAAAGGTTCCACCCCTTGCCAAAGCAGCGTAAATCGTGCGGGTCTGATCTCCGTTGGTGACGAGATAGGTCGCGTCTCCCTCCAGCATCGCCTCATAGATGATCAGACTCGGATCTTCGACCAGACTCATGTCGACCGCCTCGGTCCGCAGCACCTCACCTTCCGCCACGAAACGCCGATTGCGACTGTGTTCGCTGCGGCCCATGATGAAATAGACCAGCAGCCAGGCCTGATCGTCGCTCGATCTCCCGACCACCAGACCGCGACCCGGGTAGGAATTGCGCGCGATGTGAGATTGGAAATTCTGTTCAGCGAGTTCGATGGCACCCATACTATTCGCTTCCTTTGATCACTGTACCTTTGGCTCGCCAATCATTGAAGAAAATCGCATCCTCGAAATGTCCGTGGTTGTCACGAAGTTCCGCGGTCAGATCGCAGATCAGGTTTGCAATCGCCTCGCGAATACTTTCTTCGGTCCACAACACGGTTCCGTCTGGTGTCACGGTCGTGATCGACATGCGCAGCACCCGTACGGGTTCGGTCTCGTGGTACCAGTCGCCTTCGACTCCCTGATAGAGCGTCGCGCCCTCGGAAAGCGCACTCAACTTCCCCAGAAATCGCTTAACGGCTTCGAAGCCGAAAATTGCATCGGGAATATAGATGTCGAAGACCTGTTGAAGCGAAATCAACTGCACCAGCGAGTGATCCCGCTTGGCGTCTCCCTGCCCTGTACCGGGCACGCGCACTTCGACTACCGAAGGTGCGCGACCTCGCTCCACGTTCACTCGATGCGCTCCCAATCGTCTCCGTAGTGGATCGTGAGTTCGGCGCCCAGCTGGATGTTGCGCAGGGCGTGAAGCTCATTGCCGATGAATTCAGTGTTGGGGTCGCTCGAATGGTTGAGAAAGCGCAAGGCGTTGCGCCCTTCGATCCCCACCTCGTTGTCATCCTCGTCCAGGATCCACAACACATGCATCCCGTTCTTTCGCGTGAAGACCCCTTCAAAACTCGCGACATAAGCGCCCGGACGGATGCGTTTGGCCGCGAACAACCCGCGGCCATGAATGGGACTGGTCCAGACCTTCACTCGTTCCGCGGCTCCCGGCCGCCCGAGCCCAATTCGTTTTTGCTTTCGCACTCGCCCCCCTGACGCAACGATTGTCCAACAACCAACTAGAACCGATCTGCCGGCCAAAATACCAGAGCGTCCCTGGGCAGAATGCGCTCCAGGAACCGCTCCGGACGTTCGTCTGGAAACAGCGCAATGTCGAGACGCTCGGCCAACGCATTCATATTGAGACAACGCAGCATACTGCTCGGATCTGCGACCGGATGCGAACTCAGTCCTCGGTGCTCGAGTGCCACGGTGAGGGGTAGATCGTCAAAGGCCGGGAGCATTGCGGCGTTGCGCAACTCTCGGGACGACACCCCGCGCGGCGCCAGATCATCTTGCTCTCGCTCTTCGAGGATGCTCGAGACCAACAA
>JADFNE010000040.1 GCA_022563535.1 Myxococcales bacterium | reverse complement strand
ATCTCAAGCCGATGGTGCCGGCGACACGAGGGACTGTGGTGCCTGGCCATGGCATGGGTTTTACGCAGTGTTTCCCGTCGGAGTCCTGTTCGCCGTCGCCGTCGCTTGGTTTACCGTACCCGCGCTCGCGGAACTCGGCCCCTCTCCGTGCCTGCAGGCCCTGGCGGCGGACTACACCCATATGCGGGTTTTCGGAGAACTCGGTTATCTGATTTTCATGGTACTCGGGTCGTTCTTCATCGGTTTGGGGGATACGCGAACACCGCTGTACGTCACCATCTTCGCCATCGTTGTAAACGCAATTCTCGACTACGCGCTCATTTTCGGAAAATTTGGTTTTCCGGCGCTGGGCGTCGCCGGTGCAGGACTCGCGACCGCGATTGCTATGTGGACTAGCCCCATCGTGCTAATTGTGCTCTTTCAGCGCCGCTCGGTCGCCGAGCGCTGCCACACCCGCCCGATCGCGCCAAACATGAAACAGATTCGGCGTTTCCTGAAAACCAGCGCGCCGATCGGTGGCCATTGGAGCCTCAGCATGTTCTCGTTCGCTGTGTTCACAACCTTGGTGGCGCGCATGGGCGACAACACCATGGCGGCCAGCCAAGCCTTCGTGATGCTGCAGTCCATGGCATTCATGCAGGCGGAAGGAATTGCGACTGCATCCGCGACACTGGTGGGACGCTTTATCGGATCCGGCGATCGCAATTTCACTGTGCGCAGTCATCTGTCCTCGGTGAAACTGGGAGTCGTCCTGGCGGCACTCGTCGCAGCCGTTTTCATCGCGATCCCCGTTCCACTGTTGAGAATTTTCACCGACGACCTCGAAGTCGTGGCGCTGGGTCGTCCTCTGCTACTGCTCGGTGCTTGCTTCGCGTTTCCCCACGCCGTCGCGATCATTACAGCGGGCTCGCTGCGCGGTGCCGGCGACACGCGCTGGGTCCTCGTGCTGGAAACGGCCCTTAGCTGGGGGCTGTTCCTGCCGGCAGCCTATATTCTGGGCATCGTTCTCGAAGGGGGTCTGATCGGCGCGTGGTCCGGCATGTTGCTTCACATCACCGTCCTGGCCGCAGTACTCAGTTGGCGCTTCCGTTCCGACGCCTGGCAGCAGATTCAAATCTGAGGTTCTGCCCAGCTGCGTTCAGAAGCATGCTGGACTTCATCCCCGACATTCATGTGGAATTCCCAGCCTGTAATATCTATTCTCGAAGCGCTGCTGCTAGAGGAGGGTACGCCGATGGTGTTCCGCCCTGTCTCCCTGATCGTAGTCGGGTTCCTACTGGTTCTCGGGTCTGCTTGCGCAACGGACTATCTGTTTCTCGCCTCGAAGAGTGTCGAAGAGAAGCAGTACCAGAACGCCGTAGAGTTCCTGAAGGAAGGCGCAAGCAAAGGCGACGAGCGTTGCGATTACTATCTCGCAGTCCTGATGCTTTCCGGAAAGCTCGACGGCGAGCGCGATCCGAGAGCTGCAAGCGAATTGTTACACCGTGCGGCGACTGCAGGACATTCCGACGCACAGCTCAACCTTGGCCAACTCTATGAGGTCGGGGATGGAGTTGACCGAGATCTCGCGAAAGCCGTTGAGTGGTATATCAAGGCTGCGGAAGCGGGGTTGCCCGCGGGTCAAGCGCAACTGGGTGTTCTGTACGAAGCGGGTAGAGGCGTCGAACAGGACACGGCCTCGGCAATAAAGTTGTATCGAAAAGCCGCCAAGCGGGGTGACCCGATGGGGCAGGCCGCACTTGGAGCAGCATACTATCACGGGGTCGGAGTGCCCAAGAGCATTGTAGATGGATACAAGTGGACGAAGCTGGCTTCCAGGCAGGGAAACCCGATGGCTCGGTCCAATCTGCCAGTGATCGTATCGGAGATGACACCGACGGAGTTGAAGGCTGCCCGGTTCAAGGTCTCCAAGTTTACCGTCGACACAAAAACGCGTAAGCGCGATCGGACCGATCCCCAGTTCCGCGAATTAGCGAACCTGGCGAGACGGAGTTCATTCTCTGGCAGGTCCCTCGGACGAACCCCGGGGCGCTAGCCCGCATGATTCATGCTGCGGGCTAGTCCGTTTCCGAGTAGTCGATCGAAACGACTTCCAGTTCCAGATCGCCCGTCGGTCGCTTCCAGCGGACGCGGTCTCCCGGCTGCCCGCCGCGGAGCGCTCGGGCCAACGGAGATACCCAGCTGACCTTTCCCTGCTCGGTGTCCGCTTCGTCTTCGCCCACGATGGCGAAGACCCTCTCTTGACCCTCCGGGTCGCGCACCCGAACCCTGGCACCGAAGCTGACCTCATCCGCCGGCTGCTCGGCCAAATCGACGGGGATCGCACTGCTGACACGCGCTTTGGCATAACGCAGATTGCGATCGATTCGGCGCAAGCTCTCCGCAGCGACGAGGGCGCCACCATTTTGCAAGGCGGCTTCGCGTTGGGCGATCAGCCCGTCGAGTTCGCGCTTTAACTCCGCAAGCCCCCGCGCCGTGACATAATTGGGGTGTGGGCTCAGCGGTCGCTCGGGCAACTCGTCGCCCGCCTGGCTCTGGTCGTCCTCTTTGACGAAGGCTCGACTCATTCGTGACTCCCGTTGATCGGGGCTTGGAACTGAAGGGGAGAGAGAATACAAGTCCTGCAAGTGCAATCGGGACAACAGCCGGTGGAGATAGTATCGGAGACAATAGGGGACGCTGGCAAGGATTCTTCAGCGGGTTGCAAGCTTCCAGAGCCCGCGGCTTCGCGGTTCAACTTCAAAGCGAAGCGCCTCGGCGAAGAGTGCGCCATCCGGAAGCGAGTGCCAGGAGTCCTTGTCCTTGCCTCGCACGCCCAGCCAGAGGGACCACTCGCCCGGGGGTACCTGGCGCGGCACGAGTATGCTCATGCGTTCCCGAATGACATCGCCGGCCGTGTACTGACTGAGGTCGACTCCCTGTCCCAAGGCGTGCTCCTGCAGCAGCAAGGCTGCATTGCCGCCAGGGGCGGGGACCACGTCACCGTTTTCGTCGGCCAACATACAGACGACCCGCAGGTCGGGCTCCTGACGCAGCAGCTTGTCCAGCATGCCGCCACGCAGCCGAAACAATCCCATCTTCTCCCAATCGAGATCCGGCACTTGCGGCATCAACCGCAACGGCCGACTTCCCCCTGCAAGACGAGCAGCCTCGAGTGTGACCACCATGTCGCGAGTCCAATCGGGTGGCAGCCCAATGTGGCGCACCCGTTCCAACTCCTCGCCGTAGTCGTTGCGAATGCGCAGATACATGTCCACAACGGTCACGTCCGGTCGCAGGCCTTCGATCAGCGAGGCATAGACCGGTGCGTAGCCCTCGGGTCCCTCGGTGAGGAGGATCCCTTGCCGCGGCATCACGGAGAGGACGGCCACGGCGTGGTCGTGGTGTCGGTAATCTTCGTGTCTGTCCTGATCGGCGAAGTGTGTTGCAAGCGAGATCAGCGGCAACATACACAAGACGGCCTGCAACACGGTTCGCATCTCTGGACGTACCGCCTGGACCCAGTTGCTGAGCTGTGCGGCACCGCACGCGGCCCAGATCACGAAAAGAACATTGGCACCCAGGAAGAAGGGCTCGACATCGACCACGCCATAGGAGACCGCAAAGGCAAGACTCGTCAGGTAGGCGAGCCCGAGCACCATGGACTTTCGGGGGGAGCGCCGAGCCACCGCGGCGCCGAGGAGCGCCAACCCGACTGCCGCCACACCAAAGTTATCGAGTAGATCCAGCACGTAGTTCTTCAAGACCACGAGTTGGTCCGGCGCTTCGAGGTTGCTGTACAGGAGCAACGGGCCGAGAAAGCAGCCAGCCAGCCGCAAGAGCGTGCCGCGTTGCAACCATTGGGGCCAGCGACTCAGTACCGCCAGCCCAATGGCCGGTGCCAGTAGAATTGTCATCACGTGATGGGTCAGGCCGAGCCCAAAGCCGGCCGCCAATCCATAGAGCCAGCGCGGATCGCTCGATTCCTCCCAGCCACTCCACAGCCACATCAAACCGGCCAGCACCAGCACGTGAAGCGAGTAGACCTCGGTCACTGTGCACTGGGACCAAAAGGTCGGCGAAAAGGCCAACAGCCCCGCCGCCATGAAGGCCGCGCTGCTGTTGCCCGAAAGGCGGCGCGCTGCGGCGGCCAGCAACGCTACGGCGCCAGCACCGAAGAGTGCACTCAGCAGGTTCATGCGCCAGGCGGGATCACCCACGGCGAATACCTGGGTCCAAGCATGTCCGAGCAAAATGAACAGCGGGTAGCCGGTCGGGTGGGGGATGCCCAGGGTCAGCGCAGCGGCACTCAGCTCCGGGCTGTCGAGGTCGACCACGGTGGGGGCCAGGGTCGCGACATAAGTTGCAAGCCCCAGCGCTCCGACTACAACGGGTAACAAGTAGGAAGCCCAGGTTTCCGCGCTGGTTCTCGAATTTACACCCATGGCATGATTGTTTCGGCAGTCTTCGTTGGCAGCTGTACCTCTGCACGTTTCGCTGACGCAAGACACTGCCAAAATCAACGAAGCGGAGCCAGGCAAGGCCACCTGCGGTTTGCTCTACCGGTTCTGGTCGTTCCCCAGCGTGCCCGCGGGTCGACTGACGACGGGTAGCCTCCATAGGTCGCGTTCCCGGGCTTCGACGCGGACGGATGCAGCGGCGATCAGTTCCAGACCATTTTCAAATCGCTGGAGTTTGCCGTCGCGTTCGACGCCCAACCAGATTACCCAGTCGCCGGCGGGAAGCGCGTAGGGGATGGCGAGCAGGATGCGCTCGCGGATCGTGGTCCCCGGCGCATAGTCGTCGAGTGGGACGCCCTGTCCCAGGAGATGGCGATTGTGCACGAGTGGACGACCCTGGGTGTCGAGTGGAGAGCCTCCGCGGCGATCCCCCAGCACGATATAGATGGATGGCTCCACGGCAGCGCTCCCCGAGTTCCCAATACAGCTGCAGCTCGAGAACGTCACCTTGTAGGATCGTGGGGACTGCGACCGACAAGCCGCGAAACGTCGGCCCCTTGTCGATCTCGAGGTTCGCTGCAAAGGTCGGGATGGCGGTGCTGCAAAGGTCGGGGGTGCGTCTGGCCAATTGATCGATCACGCCGAGTGTTACACGGGTGAAGCCGATCGACTTCCAATCGTAATCCTTGCGACCCGGGAGCAGGAAGATCTCTCGTTCGGGGTCAACGTCGCGCAGCTGCACGGCGACGGATCTCCGAAAGACTTCCTCGATGGAGATGTGTGCTGTGCGCAGCCGATCCAATTCGGGTTCGTATTGGCCGTATTGGTTGAGGGCATAGTCGATTACCTCGACGTCCGGTCGCACGTCTTCGACGAGTGAGGCATAGAGGACCGCGTCATCCTCCATGAAGCCGAGGGCCATGAGCAAGATGGCGTCCTCGGAAGCGGCCCCGAAGGCTGCCATCGTCTCGTCGTGGACAGCGTAGAAGTCGCTCTGGTCGAGAGCATCGAAGTTGTGGAGCAGCAATCCGGGCGCCAATGCGGCGACAACGCCGAACGCGGTACCTGATAGCTGCGAGTAGCGAGCACTGAGCCTGCTTCCTCCCGCGACGCCCTCTGCGATCCAGATCGAGAAGATGAAGATCGAGGGGATGTAGAAGATCGCGCGATCCACCACCCAGTACGACATCCCGAAGATCACCGCTGGTACGTACGCGAGCGCGATGGCGGCGAGTCGACGCCGCCGTCCGAGCTGAAAGCCGATCTCCGCCAGCGCGACGACCAGAAAGACTGAGTAGATCCCGTACATGCCGCGTAGCCAGCGCGCGAGCGTGTTGAGGAGGGTCTGTTCGGCGGTCCCCGGCAGGTGGACCAATGCGTGAAAGCGCGAGCCTGTGACATGCCCCCAGAATGAACTCCAGTCGGGGGTCACCCCGTAGGCGAGGACGGGATCGCCGGCGGCCACGATGGGGAGGTAGAGATAGAGGGTAAGGGGCAGGAGGCCCAGCAATATGAGCTGGGCGACCGATGCGGCCCCCCACCACTCGCGGGCGCGAGTGAGCAAGACAAACCACCAGGAAGGGTACGAGCAGGATCGTCATGCCGTGGTGGGTCGCTGCAAATCCAATGCTGAGCGCCAGGCCATTCAGCCAGCGGCGTTCTCGTGTTTCCTCCCACTGCCCCCACATCCACATCACGACCGCGAGCAGGAAGACGTGAAGAGAATAGACTTCGGTCAGGGTGCACTGTGCCCAGAAGAGGGGCGTGAACGCAAACGAGATGGCCCCCGCCCAGGCCCCCAACGCGCTCTGTGTGAAGCGCAGCAGGAACGATGCGAAGACAGCCATTCCGGCCGCACCCGTGAGCGCGGAGAAGAGGTTCATGCGCCAGGCCACGTCCCCGACCGGCAGCAGATTGAGCCATAGATGACCGAGGAGGGTATAGAGCGGGTAGCCGGTGGGGTGCGCGATGCCCAGGCGATGGGCGGCGACGGCGAGCTCGGGGCTATCGCCGAGCGCGACAGTCGGGGAGAGCGTGAGCAGATAGACGCACAGGCTGGTCGCAAAGACAGCGCCGCAGAGGAGTACTTCGCGCAGCGGGTCAGAGGATTGCGCGTCGACAATTGGCCGCTGCGAATCGCTGCTTTTCGCGCTTTCGGTCGACACTTCCCCCCTCCCCAACCGAGTCAATTCGGAATCGATCGATGCGGACTTTAGTCAGGGGGGCAGTGGCTTGCTATGCGTCCAGGGCGCCGCGAATCGCACGTGCGAGATCGGCGGCGCGAAAGGGCTTGTGGAGAAGTTTGATATCGGGTTCCAGCTGGGCATCTACCAGGACTGATTCGGGCGCATACCCGGACATGAGCAGGACGCGGATGCCCGGCCTCTTGCGGCGAAGTTCGGCCGCCACCTCGGCGCCGGAGTAGTCGCCTGGAAGGATTACGTCCGACAGGAGCAAGTCGATGGACTCGATCTCGCTTGCGAGCGCGAGCGCCTCGGTGCCATCGGAAGCGGCCGCCACCACGTCATATCCGAGTTCTTTCGCGAGTTTGACGACGAGCTTGCGAACGGCCGCTTCGTCTTCGACGACGAATATCGTTTCGCCGCGACCCTCTGGTATGTCCGCGTCGTTCTTGGTCTGCGGAGCTTGCGGCTGCTGCTCCGCACTGGGCAGATAGATGCAGATCTCAGTGCCGCGGCCGACTTCGCTCTCGATCGTGAGGTGGCCTCCCGATTGCTTGGCAAAACCGTAGACCATGCTGAGGCCGAGGCCCGTACCCGCCCCGATGTCCTTTGTCGTGAAGAAGGGTTCGAACACGCGTGAGAGAACGTCGGAGTCAATGCCGCTCCCGGTGTCGGTTACCGAGATTTTGACATAGGACCCGGGCTTCGATTCGGGATGCTCGGCGGCGTGAGTCTCGTCGAGCACGATATTGGAGGCGCGGATTGCGAGTTCACCGCCAGCGGGCATCGCGTCACGCGAATTGATGGCGAGATTCAGGATCGCATTTTCGAACTGCGAACGATCTGCGATGCAATTTCGGAGGTCTTTGCTGGTCTCGATTTTTATCTGGATGCGCTCGTCCAGCGTTCTTTCGAGCAACGCTCTCATCTCGTTGAGTAGCTGGCTCGTCGAGATAGACTCGGCATTGAGGGCCTGCTTGCGTGACAAACTGAGGAGTTGTTTCGTCAGTGAAGCGGCGCGAAGCGCCGCAGCGGACGCGTCGTGCAGGCACTCCTGCAGCGCCGGCTGGGTTTTCGGAAATTGTTCGGCAATTTCGAGGTTGGTGATTATCACCGCCAGCAGGTTGTTGAAATCATGTGCCACGCCGCCTGTGAGCTGCCCCACGGCTTCCATCTTCTGGGAGTGGCGCAACTCGTCCTCAATCCGTGAACGGTTCTGCATCTCGTCCCAGAGTCCCTGGTTCGCCACCTGGAGTTGGAATTTGCTGGCGATGGCCTCGCTCCGCAGCTGCGTTTCCGCCTTGTGACCCCACCAGTTTCTGAGCGCGAGCGAGATCACGAAAAGCGTAATCGGAACGAGTGCGTAGGCCACGACGTCGGTAGTCAAAACTTCGCGGTAGGTGAAAGCCGTAGCGACGACGATGGTCACTGCCAGGGGGGCGACCAGTGTCTCCCATTGTGCCGATGGATCTGTGAAGGCGGGATCGTGGCTCAATTCCTCTCCGACATCGGGCAGCTGGTCTTGCTCGTAGGCTGCCATGAATAAAGTGACGAACACGAGAGGATAGAGCACGCCAATCCATCCGGTGCTGACATAATTCTGGTGCAAGAGAGCGAAGGCGTAGAAGAAGTCCGTCGTCGCCAGCATCGCGAGAGCGCACACGATCAGCACCAACGAGTTTCTCTTTTTTCCCCAGACATGAAGCGAGAGTACGACGAGCGCAAACAGGAACGATGAAATGTCGAAGATCCCGTAGGCGATGGCCGTCAGCACCTCGGGGAGGTCCGGCGCCACTTTGACGAGTTCGTAGTACTGAAAAAGATACGCGAGCATCAGGGCGGAAACGATGATGCCGAGATTTCCGATCTGGGAGAGAGGGACCCCGACCGGCTGTGCGCGAATGTTGTAGTGCCAGATCCCCAATACGAAGAGAATTGGAAAGCTGTAGTAGCCGATGTCGCCGAGGGATGGACTGGGCGTTGGGTCGTTGTATACGACCTCATAGAACATCCAGTGCGCCTCGGCACAGGTGAAGAACAAGCACGCCAGGCTAAAGCAGAACCAGGCTCTTTTCGCGTCGCCCGAGCAGCGTCTCGCTGTTAGAAACATCTTGATCGATGCCGCGAAGGGTACGCAGATGAACGGAATGGAAGAGAACCATCTCGACCCCTCGGAGTTGTTGGCGAGCCATATGAGGTAGAACGACGCAAGCAGCGTGGCCAACAGCACAAGCAGAATCGGCGCACGTCGCCGGAGCGCCTGCCGAATGGTGTCGGGCGTCGCCGGAGCCGCCTGCATGGAGAGGTCAGCCAATGCGTACCGCCGCGAGCGCTTTCTCGAAATCGGATTTGTCGGCCGGCTTGTCGAGAACATACGCCCCAGAATCGCGGATGTAGGCTTCAGTCGTCGAATCGATGATTCCGCCCGTGAGAAACACGAATTGGTCCGCCATATCGGGATAGAGTCCGCAAATCGCTTTGTGCAGGTCGATGCCGTTCATGGGTTGCATGGTCACGTCGCAGAAGATCATGTCGAAGTGTTCACCACTCTCGAGATGGGCCAGCGCGCTCGTACCGTCTTCGGCGGTGACCACGGTCTGGTCTAGAAACACGTTGAGGTAGCGTGCATAGGATTTTAGAACGAGAGGTTCGTCGTCGACCAGAAGAATGCGCATGTTGGACCCTTGGCGATTTTACTCCACGTATCGGTGTGTAGAAATAGACGGAGGAGCAAATTGTGGACTGAGAACGCGCCCTGTGTACCCGGTATCTGAAAGCAACACGATGCGGTGAACACAGAATTCTGTTCGCGCAGACAAAAATCCGCTGACATGGGAAGGCAGCTCGTACTTGCGGGGAACTGTGGGGGAATGCGGAGAACGTAGCCGCGCGGTCTTGGCGATCAGCACCAGAATTTTGTTTTTTGTAGCGGTTCGGACATACGGCTAGCGTTCTCTGATGCGGCAGGTGCAGCGCCGCCTCCCGGAAAGAAAATCCCGATCAGTCGAATCATCGCCAAAGGACTCGGAATCGCTGCGAGATCAAGCCGTCGTACTCTTCCGCTGGAAGACAAGCGTGTCATCACTGGACGCTTTGGCGCTGTAGCGATAGCCGCCGCTCGTAAAGCCCTGCAGATCATCGACCTTGGTGATGCGCTCTTCACAGATGAAGCGCGCCATCATGCCGCGTGCTCGCTTGGCAAAGAAGGACAGGACCTTCGCCTTGCCATCTTTGACTTCTTTGAACGCGCAGGTGACGAGACGTGCGTCGAGTCGATCCCGCTGTACGGATGCGAAATATTCGTTGCTCGCAAGATTGACCACGACGGGGTCGCGCATGGGCTTGATCGCCTCGTTGAGGGCATCGGTGATCCGATCTCCCCAGAACTCGTAGAGGCCGGCGCTCCCGTTGATCGGCAAGCGGATGCCCATTTCCAGGCGATAGGGCTGAATCAGATCCAACGGACGCAGCACGCCGTAGAGTCCCGAGAGAATCCGCAGGTGATCCTGAGCGAAGCGCAAACCGCGCGCATCGAGGGTATCTGCGTCGAAGCCCAGATAGGCATCGCCCTTGAAGGCCAGGATGGCCTGTTTTGCGTTCTGAGGGCTGAAGGGAGTCATGAAGTCCTTGAAGCGTTGCACGTTCAAGTCGGCAAGATTCTGGCTGATTCCCATCAGGGCCATCAGGTCTTTGCTCTTGAGCTTGCTGCTGACTTTGACCAGCTGCTTCGCATCCTCCAACAATGCCGGCATGCTGTGGCTGAGTTTGCGAGAGGTCGGCTCTAGATCGAGCCGCTTGGCGGGAGATAGGATTGCGAGCATGGGGGTAAGCTATCAGGCCGCCTGCAGACTGCAATAAAGGAAGAGGCCGATGGAGACATCGTTGTCTCCACCGGCCTCATCTCGTTTTCCGAGACGCATCTGAGATGCGGTCTCGAATACTAGTTCCTGTTGACGCTAGTACGGCTGCACGAAATCGGCACCGTTGGGCGGCGTAATGCCGTCCCACTTCCGATTGGAGTTTGCCGGCGGCGTGACGGAAAGCACATCCGCTCTGTAATGTCCGGATTCACAACTCCTCGAATCGTCCGGTGGGTCGAACGCGTTGCCGATGCAGCAGTTCTGGCCCGTGGCGCCGGAAGCCTTTGCGACCGAGAGGGGGCAGCTCTCGCCGTGGTTGTAACCCGCGTACTTGAACGTAGTGGTGTTGTAGTCGTACCACATTGCTTCGGGGTCCACGCCGTTATCCACGAAGGCCTCCCAATGCACCGCCGCACCGATCACGGGGTCGCCGTTCTCATCTTGGAGGAAGCCTTCTGCGTGAATGTGGTGGTCGGGGCCGGTGGTCAGATACCAATCAATGCAGACGATGGAGATTGTGCCACCCAGGTGGATGTCGGTGCTGGCGTTGTTCTTGGAGAAAGTTCCCGTTGAGATCGACAGCACGTAGTCACCATCCGCTTGGCCCACGGGAACGATCACCGTGAGCGCCGTGGTAGACACTGACGCCACAGCGAGATTGGTCCCGTCACTCAACGTGACCACCGGGGCCGTTCCGTTGAGGAACCCCCCTCCGAGAATTTCGATGCTCGTCGCGCCCGATGGCAGATCAGCGAACTGCAAAGAGCTGATCACTACGGCGGCTCCGCCGCCTCTACCACCCATCGCTGCGGCAGATTGAGTGAGCAGCAGTACGCTGGCCACTAATACCGAAACGAAACAAAACCATTTTCGAGATGTCATTCCTTAATCTCCTGTCGTGATTACATTAAAAAGCTGGCTCATTTTTAACAAACCACCCAATCAGGTCAAGTAATTTCTCTTTCCAGCGGGAAGTACCCACCAGGCGGCTGCGTATGCGACGGCGCCAAGGCCGAACGGGGCGGCGATGCCTGCTTGTAGCGCGACTAGGTAGAACAGCATGAACCCCGCAATCGTGCCCAAAGCGTCGTACAGGTAGGCAGTTGCGACGGCTTCATGCGTCTGCCCGCGCAACCCCAGGGGGAAGAAGATGCCGAGTAGTACAGCGACGGGAACCACCGCGATTGCTGCAAGGAGTGATCGGAACCCGATCGGCAAGAAAGCCAGGTCGAGCGGAAGCCACCAGGTCGTGGCGGTGGAGATCAGCAGCGCCGCCCCTGCGCAAATGCATTGTCGTTGGCGCGACCATGCGAGAAACACCGGAAGTCTCGCCGACCCGAACGCCATTCCGCCCAGCAGGAACAATATGATCGCATATGCGGTGGTGACCGGATCGCCCAAGAAAGATCGGAATGCCGAGACCAGGGCGTACTGCACCAGCATGAACGCGGCACCGATCAAAAAGAAATAAGAGCGAACGGCGCGCTGCCGAGGTTTGCGCAGTCCGAAGCACAGCGCGGCGAGACAGCCTGCGGTCATCCACGCGAGTGGCTGGAGTTCTCCGGGCCGGCCTGCGTAGAGAAACGGGCGCGCATCGGTGATCGACTCGGCGCCGGTTGCCTTCGTCATATAGGGTCCGACCCGAGCGCTCGTCTCGCTCGCGAAGATTTTTTCGAGAACGCGGTCTACCTGCTCAGCGTCTCGCCCGAAAATCAACGCGGGCATGATCGGCCACAGCGTTTCATCTGCCACCACTCGCAGCGTCGCCACCGTGGCACCCTGCTGCTTGATCCCTTCGATCACGCGCGCAAACGCGAGATTCGAGCCCGCATAGGTCACGATGCCCAGTCCACCCGGACGCAGGCGCTGCAACGCCGCTTCAATGCCTTCCCTCGTATAGAGATAGTTTTCGGCACTGACGGCGACCTTGGGATGCGTGGCCGTGAGAAATGAAGCCTCGTAGATGATCACGTCGAATTTTTTATCGGTCGCCTCGAGAAACGAGCGACCGTCCATCGCGTAGATATCAACGCGGTCGTAGATCCGATCGTTGAAAGACGCGAACGGCCCACGCGAAAGCTCGATGACGAGGGGATCCAACTCGACCGCGGTGATCGAACGCGGGTGGCTGTCTTCCAGGTGAAGCAGACCCATTCCGGCCCCGGAGCCAATGACGAGTACATCGCGATTTTCGATCCAGTCGCTGTTGTAGAGCAGCGAGTACCCGGGAAACGCGTTGGGATGGTCGGTGCGCGCCGCCACCCACCACTGCCAGAAACCGTTATAACAACCCAGCAGAATCTCTTCTTCGAAGGTGTACAGGTCCACCTTCTGATGCGGTGACCAACCGCTGAAGACCAATTCGGTGGTTTCGGTGCTGACGGGACCAAAGAAATCGGGGCGCGATTCGCGCTGCGCTTCGAGCCAGCCTTCCAGCGGGAGCGCCGTAACGATGACCGCCACCAAAGCAGCGGTCTTCAGGCGATCCATCAACACCGGCAGTGCGCACAGTGCGGCCAGCACCATCAGCGAATTGATGCCGACCCACTGGGCGTAGTGGTAGGAGAGGATGACCCCCGCCATCGTTCCGACGAGCGAGAGTCCCACGAACGCGCCGATCCGATCGGGAGAGTGTCGCTGGAGATTCGTTACGAGGTGCGCGACCACCATGCCGCACGCCACGAAGGGGGGCGCAACCAGCGCGCCCAGGGTGAGAAGTTGCACGGCATCTACTGCACTCGCCGACAACTGGGACTCGAGCCACCAGAGGCCCGCGACGAGCAGCGCGATCAGGTAGAGCGCCAGCCCACTACCCAACGCGGCCAGGGTTCTCGCTTCACCAAAGCGCCCGATCAGCGGGGACAGCACCGCGCCGATTCCATACGCGGCGATCACGACCGCAATGACCAGGCGGATCGACAAGTCCACCGAAGAAAGCGCGTGGTAGGCCGAAAGTTCGCGAATCAACGCGATCTGCACGACTCCCGCGATGAGACTCGCGCCGAACACCAGTCGCCACGGGCGGGCAGACTGGTCGAGGCCGACCGCGGGCTCCGCTGGCGGGCTGTCGCTGGCTTCCATCAGGCAGCAGGCCGTTCGGGGTTCTCGGGTCGCAGACTTCGATACGCACGGTCGGTCAGGAGTTCAATCGGAGCCCGGTCATCCGTCCAGGGCCGAACACCGGGCGCAACGACAAGATCTCGGACGCGCTCGTAGAGCCGCCAGCCCCGGCGTATCGGCTTGGGAATTTGAGCGAATGTGACGTGCGATGTATTGATCGGAACCGCTGGGCCACCGAGCAGGAGATGGGATGCCAAGCCGTTCGCAGCGGGCCCGCGAAGCCACTGCGCGCCGGGAAAGATCGCCAACCAGGTGGCACTGATTCCCGAGAGTATTCGCGATTGCTCAGCGGGAGCGAATACGTTGAGTACCGCGAGGCCATCCGGCGAAAGATGGGCTCGCACGTTTTCAAAAAACTCGACGGTCGCCATATGTGCGGGAATCGACGGTTGGTGATAGGCGTCGAGGATGATCAAGTCGAATTGTTCGCTGCTTCCCCGCAGCCAGACGCGCCCGTCGGCGACGACTGTCGTGAGCTGGCTGCGATCGAGACCCAGGTAGCGATCCGCCACCTTGATGACCTCCGGATCAAGTTCGATTCCGGTGATCGCGACCTTGCCGAGATTTGGAGCGAGCACGAGCGTGATCAGGTTCGACACCGTGCCCCCAGCCAGGCCGACGATCAATACGTCGGTCTGGCCGTCGGACGGTTGCGGGATCAGCGCCGAGAGCGCCATCCAATCCCAGACATCGTTGGTTACGTAGTTAGGCTCGCGAAGCCACGAGTGAATCGACCAACCCTCGTTGAGTTGAAGCCAGCGAATGCGGTGTGCGCCCCGATCGCTCGACGTAATCCGAATGCGTTGTACCCCAGAGTCACGGTCGTAGAGCACCTGCGTACCCGCGTCTTCAGGATCGCGCACGGCCTCCGGCACGGCGAACATCGCGGCGAACAACAACGTGATCGACAACAGCGCGATCGCGGCCGTCTTCTTTCGTGCGCCAGCACCTCGCGATATGAGGCCCACTACAGCGGGAATCACGGCGGCGGCACCGAGCAGCAAGAATGTGACGCGCACGCCGAGCAGCGGGATCCACCAGAGAGCGGGCAGCAGGATCCCGAGCACGCTTCCGATCGACCCGAGTGCGTAGAGCATGCCCGCATCGCGCCCCGTCGTTGTGCGGTCGCGCAAGGTCAGGCGCAAGACCGCGGGTGGCACTGTCGCGAGCAGGATGCAGGGCAGGGCAAAGAGCAGCAGTGCAACCGAAAGGCGCCCCCAGAATTCGATTCCGGAGAACGCAACACCGGCGAGGGCAACGCGCAACCAATGCGGTACAGCGATTCCCAGCCCGGTACCGAGTATCCCACCCCCGAGCAGCGCCATCAGCGGCAAGGTCGGTCCCGGCCTGCGATCGGCGAGCCAACCGCCGAGCGGATAACCGACCGAGAGTGCTCCGATCACCGAGGCGATGATCGCCGCCCAGACCGTCAGCGAACTTCCGAAATGGGGTGCGAGCAGTCGCCCGAGCGCGATCTCGATCCCTGTGGTTTCGAACCCGGCCGCGAACGTGGCGAGAAACAGAAGCGACCGCATGGTTCGCGGGAGCGGGCTCTCCGCGATCAAACGATTCGATTCTTCCGGCACCTCCCCAACTTCTTGATCCGCATTCGCCATGGGGTGCGACGCTACTACATCTGAATGGCTTTGGTCTCCAGGAACTCACTCAGACCGTGATGGCCACCCCATTCGCGACCGTTTCCGGACTGCTTGTAGCCGCCGAACGGAGCGTCGAAGTTGTAGGCGCCGCCGTTGACGTAGACCTGACCGGCGCGGATCTGGCGAGCGATCTTCAGCCCGCTTTCTTTGTCCTTCGCCCAGACTGCAGAGGACAAACCGAACTCCGTGTCGTTTGCAATTCGGATGGCCTCTGCTTCGTCGCTGTACTTGATCATCGTAAGCACCGGACCAAAAATTTCCTCGCGCGCAATCACCATGTCGTTGGTGACATCGGCGAAGATGGTGGGAAGGACATAGGCGCCGGTTTCGAGACCTTCCGGTCGTTGGGTTCCGCCTGTGACGAGTCGTGCGCCCTCGTCGATGCCCTTCTGGATGTATTCGAGGACCGTCTGGCGCTGGTCTTCGGACGACATCGGACCCATGAAGGACTTCGGATCGGTGGGATCGCCGATGCAGAGTCCCTCGGCGAACTTCTGCGCGATTTCGACTGCTTCGTCGTAGCGCGATTCCGGAACCAGCATGCGGGTCAGTGCCGAGCAGGTCTGGCCCGAGTTGGCCATCACTTCGTCGACGCCGAATTCCACGGCGGTCTTCAGGTCGGCGTCTGCGGTGATGATGAACGGTGATTTCCCGCCCAGCTCCTGGCAGACGCGCTTAATGCTCGGTGCGGCGAGTTCCGCGATGCGGATACCCGCGCCCGTCGAGCCCGTAAACGAAACCATGTCGACTTCCGGGTGCCGGCACATCGCCTCGCCGATTATGCGGCCAGAGCCGTGGACGAGATTGAAGACGCCCGCAGGAAAGCCGACGGCGTGGATGGCTTCCGCCATGATGAATGCGTGACTTGGGGTTTGGCTGGCGGCTTTGACGACCATGGTGCAGCCCGCTGCGAGGGCAGGGGCCACCTTGCCGATCATCTGGTGCATCGGGTAGTTCCAGGGATTGATGAATGCGCAAACACCGACCGGCTCCTGGTAGATCAAGCTGTTGTTGATCTCTTCGACGCGATCGAGCTCTTCGCAGCGATTCGCGAATCCTCTGATGGACTCGATCGGTCCGCTGACCTGGTAGTCGTCTGCCAATTGGATGGGCATGCCGAGCTCGTCCACCATCACCTGCTCGAGCTCTTCCTTGCGTTCATCCAACTTGTCCGCGAGCGCGCGCATCAGTTCGGCGCGTTCCTTGGTCGTGGTCTGTGACCAGGACGGGAAGGCCGCGCGGGCGGCCAGTACGGCGCGATCGACATCGCTCTCGTCGCCGGCGGGAACCCGCGTCGTGACAGCATTCGTCGCCGGATTGATGACTTCGCTCGTCGCCTTGCCGTTGGGGGTCGTCCACTCGCCGTTAATGTAGAGCTTCTCGTAAGTTCTCATGGGGGCCTCATTTGTCGTTGTTGCGGTACGCTCTACGTTTCGGAATAAAACGGAGCGAGGCGGGACTGTAGCAAAGCATACGCCGACTAGTGACAAAGCGAGACTTGGATCACCCATTTGCGCATCCCTACTGCACAGCTGGAACACTGTGGCCGTTGGCCTGTTTTGAGACATTGTGCTTCCCCTGAGGCGCGGTCGCCTCTATTCTAGGCGGTCACCGGAACGCCCGATCGCCTCGAAGAGCTGATCCGCATGCACGACCGCTGGACGGAGCCGCCGGCCCCCGGTCCGCAGCGTTAGTTGGACCCGGGTAGTTCGGTATCCAGCGAGGGTGCGATCTCCTCGAACATGGCCGATGCAATGATCAGATTTGCAGCGTGGGTCACGTGGCATATGTCGAGGTAGTGCTCTTGCCCAGGCTCGCGCTCATCCAAAACATCGGTCAAGTCGAAGGCGTTCATCTCTTCGCTTGAGCGCAGATTTCTGCTCACTTCCCTCAAGAGCGGATACGCTAGCTCGAACGCGCCATCCATGCCCGGTGGAGCGTAGAGGTTCGGGTTCTGACGAATCTTCTTCTCATAGGTCGTGGGTGTCCTGATCGTGTACAGGTTGGGTTGGAGGAAGTGGAAGAAATTGGCTCGGTGCGCATGTGCATATTTCCGGGCACTGATGATGTTTCTCCGGTAGCGGCCCTGCAGTGAGTGAACCAGCACCGCCAACTCCTCGCGATCGCGGAGGTGCGAGGGGACGTCCACGTAATTGATTGGACTGGTCCAGTTTTTGATGAACACCGAGTGCTCCGAAAGTCGAATGAGGAGTCGCTCTACATGGGAGAACTCTTCCATGGCTCTGCGATTTCGCTCGACCATCGTCTCTGCGGGGCGCGCGTAGTAGATCTCCTGGAATACGTCGTTGACGCCGTCATAAAAGACAACGATGTCCCCAGCCAGCAGCTTGATCGTGCGCAGCCGCTCAAGCTCTTGAGAACTCGTGACCGTCGTCATGCCATAATTCTGGACCCGGTAGCGGTCTCCGTAGTGTTCAGTGAAGAGCAACTGCAGCTGGCTGGGCAAGGTGAACGCGTCGGGGACTTCGCCGCTGTAGACCGTTGACCCACCCAGTACGTAGACGGTGTGACGAAAGGTTTCAGGCTGTCCCTCGGTAACCCGGAGACCGCCCGCGATGTTGAACCACTTTCCCTCGTAGTCTCGCGGAATGACGAGCCGCGTGCCCTTGGGGATGTCGAATCCTCCGGGCTGTTTGAACGACTCGACGACGAAGTCTTTGGAGTAGTAGGGAGCGTCTCGGTATGGAGGCGGCTGTTGCTGGCGAAACTCGAACATATCCAGGTTGGGAGTTTGTCGGTAGAACCGGTCGTGCGTCCTGGCGCCCAACTCGACCGCCAGGAGGGTGAGACATGCGCTCACGAATGAGACGACGATCTTCGCGATCAGGATCCGGATACTTCTAGGCATGGTGTCGTCAGGTCTCGTGGGGTCAGTGTAGAAGAATAGCCCTGTTCCCCATGACCGTCCCGCGGCTTAATTTTCCTATACTCATCCGACCATGCAGAAACCGATCCACCCCTGGCTGCTGAGTGTCTTCCCCATACTCCACCTCTACTCGGAGAATCTCGGGATCGTCACGGATGTACCCGTGGCTGTCGCGATCGCAGCCAGCCTCAGCGTGACGACGCTACTGGTCATGGGGCTGCGGCAATTGACCGGCTGCCTTTCGAAGGCGAGTCTGATTGCGAGTCTGATCCTGTTCGGCTTCTACTCGTACGGTTATCTGGCGATTTTCCTCGAGGAGGGCAGCCACGCATCGGCATTGGTCGCGCTCCCCTATGCGTTCTTCATTTCGATCGGCGCCCTGATTCTCTTGCTTTGGCGGCGACCGGCCGACGGGATCGCGCTATCCGCCTTCACCACATCGGGGGCCAATACGGCGGCGATTGTGCTTCTGTTATATCCGACCTTTGTGATCGCTTCGTACTTCGCGGAGGTCTCGACGCGGAACCCCGGTGGTTGGGTCGAAGAGGGGGGCGCACAGGTAACCAGAGAAAAAGTACGAGATGGGCCGGAGCATCCCGACATCTACTACATCATCGTCGACGGCTACTCGAGCAACGCGCATCTGCTAAGGAGCTACGGCTACGACAACTCGCGCTTTACCGATGCCCTCGAGGAACTCGGCTTCTTTGTCGCGTACGACAGCAAGAGCAACTACGGAGCGACACTGCTCTCCCTGGCGTCTTCACTGAACATGCAATACATGCCAGATAAACCCCTGGCCGCGGAGGTGGACGATCTCGTCTACCTCCGGATGTCCATCGCGGACAACGCCGTGGCGCGCGACCTGCTGGCCCGGGGCTATACCTACATCTACATGCTTTCGGGTTACCTGCTGCCGAGCCGGATCGCGGATTTCAATTACGATTTCGGTAGTGACGGATTGATCGAATACAATTACTCGGACACGAAGAGCGACGAACGATACTTCGACATCGATAGCATCATTACAGGAGGGTTCTACAAGGAGCCCTTCTCGCGACTCCTGGTCCAGACCACCCTCTTGCGACTCTTCAGCGACGCCCTCGAGCCCTGGGTGCAGAGCGGTCGATCGTACCTGTGGAGCAACCCCAAGCGGTTTTTGGCCACCCTCGAAGAACTCCAGAAGATCCCCGAACGTTCCGTCGCGACCTTTACGTTCGTGCACCTCATGGAACCACACGCCCCCGTTCAATTGCATCGGGACGGGAGCCTGCTGGAGCAGAGCATCCAGAAACCCTCGCCTCGTCAATTCTTCGACGAACTCGAATTCGTCAACGATCGCTTGATCGAGGCCCTGGGCAGTGTGATCGAAAAATCGAGTACCCCTCCGATCATCATCCTGCAGGCAGATCACGGATCGAATCTGGGAGATGTCTGGACCAGGAATTATCGTTTGAAGCACTTCGAGATCATGCACGCCCTTCACCTGCCGGGTGCCCGCCCGTCTGGAGTGACCCGCGAGCTCTCTCCCATAAACACATTCGGGATATTGCTGAACGAGTACTTCGGCGCAGACTACGAAGTGCGGGAAGTGAAGCACTATGACCTACCGAAGGGATACAAAGATCCATTCAGGCAAATAGATGTGAGCAGGGAGTTTCGCTAGGGTGTTGACGGCTGACGATCGGCGCAGGGGACTCATGCGGGCCTTCTCGGCAAATAATCGGACGTACCTACTTCCGCCACTCACCCTGATCGCACTGCTTTTCGCGAGCCAACTCCTCGCGCTGTCGCGGTTCCGCCTCGACTACCCCGTTGTCGACGACTGGCGTTACTACTTTGGTCGCTACCGCATGCCCGAGGCGCTCAGTTTCGAGTGGCTCTTCCGACCCGCTACGGACACGCTCCACGTGACGGGAAAATTCCTGGACTGGCTATTTTTCCGGAACCTGTCCCACGACTACAACCTGCTCATGACCCTCGGCTTTGGGCTGTTCTTCGGAGGCTGGTTGCTGGCGACCGTCGCGCTGCTCAGGGCGACCTCGCAGGATCGACCGGTTGCCCTGGTCAGCAGCTTGCTTGTGTTGTGCCTGGCGTTGGCGGGCTCGCCGTACTTCGTAACCGTGTCGCCGTATCAGTGGCTCGAGCCCGCGATCGCCTATCACCAGATGCTCCCTGTCTTGGGGCTCACGTTGCTCGGGCTGCTTTGTGTGCTCGATCGAAGTCGCTGGCCGCGCGGCCTCGCACCCGCGCTGGCGGTCGTGATCACGCTGTTCTCCGCCTTCGTCTACTCGAGCGGTGCCGTTGTCCTGGTGGTCTTCGGAGCCGCGGTGCTGGCCGTTTCGGAGCTGACTCGGTTCGCCCCGGGCGAGTTGTCGAATTCGTCGCGCAACCTCGCGGTAATCATCCTTGTGACTGCCGCAGTGGTTCTCTCACTCCACGTGCTAATGCCGATGCAGGTCCACGATGTCAACCCGATCATCGATTCGCGTAAGTATTCGGTGGCGTGGCCCACCGACGCCAGCTTTTGGAAATTTTTCGTCGGTCTGTTCGATCGTGCTGTCCTGTCGACTGCCAGTGGATGGATTCCCGATCTGCGCGGGTCGCTTGTCGCGCTCTTCTTTGCCCTGCCAATGTTTTGGTTGCCTGTGCTCATCGTCCGCGACCGGATTGCCGCTGATCGTCGTAGCACGGCGATCGTGGTGACGGCTCTGCTCGCGGCCGTGTTGATCTATGCGCTGCTGGTGAGTTATGGGCGCGCAAACTTCGGCGGCCGGTACATCCCCCAGGTCGACGAACTCATGCGACCCTCGATGTACGCGCGGAATCGCTTCTTCTTCTGGTGGATTACCGCGTTCCTTCCGCTCGGAGTCGTGGCCTGGGGTCTCGCGCTCGAACAGTCGTTCTCGCGCCGCGCCGTCCTGGTGAGCGTTCCGATCCTGGCGCTGTTGCTCGTGCTTCCCAAAACGCAGCACCCCGAGAGCAGAATCTCCTACTTTCAGCACTGGAGCTACACAACGCTCTACCAGTACGATGCCAAGGAACTCAGCCGTCTGATCGGCGATGATCAGAAAACGATTGAGACGGGCATTCCCAGCGATTCCGGCGTGATCTGGTCCAGGAGGTTGAAAATGCCGGCGCGAGAGATCATGTTCTCGGCCCAGAAGTCGGGTGCGAAATTTGTCGATCGCTGGGGCCTGGTGCAGGACAGTTCGCGTTTCAAGCGACTTCCCAAGAAGGGACGCAATTAATTTCCACTATGCAGCCGCCCACACTCAAATCCGTCGCTTCGTTGATCCTGCCCGCCTTGGTGATTCCCGCCGAGTTGTTTCTGATGGGGCCGCTGAATCTTCATCTCGGCAATCCCGGCGAGTTTCATGCGTCGCTGCAATCGGTGCTCCCGAGTCTCGTGGGGCTCACGTTGGTCGCAACGACCGCACTCTTTTTACTCGGGTGGCTTCTGGGCGAGCGACGGCGTGGGGCGTACGTGTCGGTACTTTTCTCTGCGGGGGTCGTGCTCTGGCTTCAAGGGGGCCTGCTGGTAGCGGACTACGGCATCCTGGATGGACGAGGAATCGACCTCGCGTCACAGCGCTGGCGGCTCGCTTACGAACTCCCGATCTGGATCGGACTTCCGTCGATCGCCTTGTGGCATTCGCGCCGTCTCGCCCCATTGGCATCACGGGGTTGCGCCGCTCTGCTGGTTCTCCAGTTCGTCTCGGCGCTCTCCGTAGCGTTGGCGGGTCAGCAGTCGCTCTCGGTACTGCTCGACAACGCGGAACTCCACAAGTACGAGCCCGCACCGGAGCTGTGGGACTTTTCGAAGAATCAGAACGTCGTGCTCATCATATTGGACAGCCTCCAATCCGATGCGGTCGACACGCTGCACCAAACCGAGCAGGAGTGGTTTGATCGCGACTACGCCGGCTTCGTCTTTTTCCGGGACAATGCCGGGAGCTTCCCCACCACCAAGGCGAGCTTGCCGGCGATCATGACTGGCGCGGTCTATCGAAACGAAATGCCGCTGATGGATTTCATCCGACAAGCGGAGAAGCAGGCATCGATTTTTGAACTCTTTCACGAGCACGGCTATAGGACGGACCTGGCGGGCATTACGAACTTGCTCATCGGCACCGAGCCCAGTACCCGGTTCGACATCCCCATGCCGTACGGCTCCACGACTGAGCGCATCCGGTCCGAAGTCTTGCAATTAGTCGACCTGTCGTTGTTTCGATTCGGCTTCCACGGCATCAAGGCGTGGGTCTATGCCGATCGCGGGTGGCGACTGCGCCGGCTTCAGTCTCATCCAGAACGCGTGTATCACTCAGGCAACGGCGACGCCTTCCTGCTCGACTTTGCGGCCCGTGCAGTGGCTACCCGGGAAGAGCCCGTGTTCAAGCTCATTCATACGGGAGGCATTCATCCACCGTTCATCCGCGGCCCAGAGTGCGAGTTCAGCGGTGTGGTTCCAACAAACCGCGAGACACTCATCGATCAGTCACGCTGTTCGCTGCGGGTGCTCGCACGGCTGCTGGACCGTATGCGTGAACTCGGGATCTACCAGGAGAGCTTGATCGTGGTCAGCTCCGATCACGGGGTCGGGGTTTCTGTGGCGCGTCTGCCCGGGAATACTCGAAATGACAGACGCTTCTCGCTCCTGGCTGGAAAGGCGCTCGCGCTACTGATGGTGAAGCCTGCCGGGCGAATCGGGCCTGTTGAGGTTTCGGAGGCGCCGTCTTTCATCGGTGACATCCCTGCGACGATCTTCGAACAACTGGGTTGGGAGCACAATTTCCCCGGAATCTCTGCCTTCACACACGTGAAAGGTGCGAAGCGCAAGCGTCAGTTCGCGTCCTACCCCTGGTCCCAAGCCGATTGGAAGGCCCCCTACCTGCGCAAGCTGGTCGTATATGACATCGATGGCCCGGTGCGCAAAAGCTCCGCTTGGAGATTGAATCGTGTGATCATGGCCCCCGACTGGGTCGCTGGCCCTCGCAATCGGGGGTCCCGAGATTAGTCGAGATCTCGCCCGACTTTCGCTGGGGTTCGCAGCGTTCCGAGGAAGGCGAGCACGGCCTCCATTTCCCTGTCGGACAGGTCGTCGAAAGCTGCGGCTGAGGCCTCTGCCTCGCCGCCGTGGAGAAGAATTGCAGCGCTTATGGTCAGCGCACGCCCATCGTGGAGGTATGGGGCACTGTCTGCTACGCCCCAGAGCCGCGCGGTGGTAAACATCGAAGCGAGATCGCTACCGGTGGATTCTGCGAGGGACTCCCCCATGTCGTGACGTTTCAGGTCGGCGAACATCGGCACGCGAAGGCCGGGGCCCGAGCGATCAAAGCCAGTAGGTCTCTTCGACAGGTTCATCGAGTAGTACACGTTGGCTGAGGGGTCGTGATCGATCTCGGGGAACGCCAAGCCGAGCGAGCGCGACTGGGTCGTCAGCATGGGAACGTGACAGTCCGCACATCCGATTTGGTCGAAGAGACGCTCTCCGTTGCGTGCCTGTCCGTTGGGCTTCAGCTGAATCGGTCGTTCGAGGGTCGTAATGAAGATCGACAAGAGGGAAAGTTGCCCAACCGTGATCTCGTTTTCGACACCGTCGCCGTCCGGGTCGGGTCCCCGGCCGAGCAACTCGACGATCTCGACCGGCTGCATGCCCAGGTGGAACAGGAGAGCTCCCTGGTCGAACTGGCGCGTCGAGATGAACTCGCCCTTGCGGCCGAAGGGTCGCACGACGAGGTCTTCTTCGATCCCCTGAACGTTGGACATGTCGCAGGCCCCCGCTTCGTCGCAGACGAGCGTGCCGAAGTTCACCCCTTTGGCGTCGAGAGATATTACGACGTTCGGGTGATCGAGAGCGTGGTCGAGAAGGTCCTGAAGGTCCGTGGTCATCTCCTTGCCGACGAGTTCAATCCCGCCGGCGCCGAACAGGATCGGTGGATTGATGATGCGGCCACTGATCGCTGCGAAGCCGTTGTTCGCGGTATCGGCGATGTCGGGAGCGACGACACCGGGGAACGCGTTCGCGCTGGCGGAGCCCGCTCCCCCGACACCGAAGGTCGCAGGAATCGTCCGGTTGCTGAGAATGCTGTGACATTCGAGACATGTCTGGCTGTCGAGGCCGTTGAAACGGAGAAACGTTCCGTTGTCCTGCAGGGTAGGTCGGCCGCCGAGGGCGGTTGGATCACTCGGGTCCATCGGGCCGTCGCCGTGGCCATCGGCCTTGTTGAAGGGGGTCGAGAATACCCGCCGGCCAGCGCTGCGGAGGGTGTTCAGCGTATGGGTCCTCGCTTCGATCTCCGCTTGAGTGATGTCGACGTCGAGCCGCGGCCCTTCGAATTCGGGTCGTGCTGCCGCAGCCAGGGGCAACGCGCAACCCACGAGCAATGCGAACAGCGCGAAGAGGTGAGTCGTATCCAGTATGCGGCCACCTTGGCTGTGAGAGTTGACCGGGCACATAGAACTCGTGCCACTCACCAATGTTCGAATTCGCACCGACAGAACCTCCGGAGACTCAAATGCAACAACAACTCTGCAACAACAATGCTGCAACAACTACGCTGCGTCTGTTCAATTCCGACGAAGTTACGATTCGATCGGTGAACGAGTGGACGGCCATTCTATAACAATCGGCACTCGAGCTGAGTCAAAATGTCGGCGGGTCGAGAAAATTATGCCGAACTGAGGAAGCTCGGCGGCAAGCTGAGTCTCGCAGGCAATTAATTTCTGCAGCTAACCTGCAACTAATTTGCAACTGCCCTATTGATTCTGGTTAGTCAGTAGAAGATTCGCCTTTGAGCAGCATTGCATGCTGCTCGCCAGCGGACCGGAATCTCGACCAGTGGAGACGGCGGCGCGCGGCCCCTTCTATATATTGCCTTCGCACTTCGGGCTCGAACAGGATGTGCTCGACACCCTCTGCGAGCCGAGCCGGTGCCGAAGGATCAACCAGCAGTACCTCGCCGTCGGAAAACTCGGCTGGGACTCCGGCAATCCGAGTGGCGACCACCGGGATGCCCCGCACCAACGCCTCATCGATACAGCGCGGAACCCCCTCCGGATGTGTCGAGGTCGGCATCACGAGAGCGTGGGTTTCCGCGTAGTAGTGGCCTACTTCGTCGGGGCTCTCTATCCAACCGCGAAAATTGACCGAGTCGGCGATGCCGAGATCCAGCGCGACAGCTTCGAGGCTCGCGCGATCCGGTCCCTCACCCAGGACGTCGAGAACCACCGCAGAATTCGGTCGCCGTTCTCGGATCAGGGCCAGCGCTTCCAACAGGTCTCCGAGCCCCTTGTCAAACCGGATCAACCCCACGTACAAAATCTTGTACGGCTCCTCGCCCCTCGGAAGTGGTGCGATACCTGGGCTCGAAAAATCCATGTGGGCCAAGGGAACGGTTTCGACCACATTTGCATTGTGACGTCTCGAGAGATCGGCAAGACGCCGTCCCCGTGCGATTACGATGTCTGCAAGTCTCATCGAGCCTTGGAAACTTGCGCGATATAAAGTCTGCCAACCAAGCCACTTTCCCTTCGGCGATTCGGCCAGATACATTTCCCAATCCGTACCGACATAGACGGCATTCTTTTTCAGAAAGAGCCTTGCGAGGGGGTAGACCGGCAGCATCGTCATGAATGCGGGTAGAAAAAATACGCCGTAGGGGCGCTGGAGGGCGTAACGAAAGAATAGCCACATGCTATTCAGCGCTCCCCTGACTGTCGCGTCGATCCCGATCACGGTCACTTTCTCTGGGTCGAGGCGGCCCTTGATCTGGGTCGTGGTTCCCGCCAACGACACACCCCAAGTTCCGGAGTCCTGGGCGAGCCACACGCAATGGCCAAGACGATCGGAAAGTTCGTGGATGTAGTCGACAATCGGAACCTTGGCGACGCGGCTTCCGTCCGGGGCCCATTCTAGATTTCCGCCGCCGACGACCAGAACCGCGACACGCTTTCCCACGATCGTGTACCCCCCCGACTATCAATCCGACGTTCCGCTGAGACCGGGGACTTCACGGCTGGGCCTCAAGTCCTGCATGCGCGCCCTCTGAGGCTAACGCGCGCTCGACTCGAACTCAACAAGGCGACTGCCTGGTTCGTCCGCTCCGATGTCGGGGTCGAGGTCGAAGTCGAAATTCAGCAGATACCGGATGTCTGCATGCTAGTCTCGATCGCACTTCGGGTCATTCCGAACGCAAAGATTCGAGGTGCACCCGATCAAAGCCGGTCGCGGTGACTGCAGGCCGTGACGCCGACAGGACTCAATCCCGGACTCGTGACACAAATCTCAAAACTCTGTGAGCAGCATGCCTATCCGAACCGGCTGCGCGAAATCCTCGAAGCGTTGACAGATGCCGCACGAGAGGAGATACCGGGCCTTCAAGCATTGGTCTTGAGCGGCAGTGTTGCGACCGGAGACTTTGTCTGGCGAGAGTCGAACGGAACGACGCGTCTTCTCTCCGATATCGATGTCATGGCCTTTGCCGAGCGAAGCGGTGACTGTGCCGCGTTCTCTACCCGGATCGAAGAGTTGGAGCGATCCGAGAACTCTCACCTCTTTCATATCGACGTATCCATCTCTCACGTATCCGCTCTGAAACATGTTCCAAAGCGCTACCAATTCGTCGAAGCAAAGCACGCCGGGGTCGCGCCCATTGGCCCCGAAGCCCTAGATTCTTTCCCCCTCGACTTCGATCTCCGGGCAGCACGCCAATCCTCGATTGGAAATATCTCGATGAGTGTGATGGCCTGGGTTGCACCGGAGGCCGCGGACGACGACGGCTATCGGCTCTCGCTGGCGCGAATGATTCTGGATCTTCCGATCCTCGCCTTTTCGGAACAAGGGCGCTGCATCGCCGGACACGGCGTCCGGGTGAAGGCCTTCCTCGAACTCCCCGAATCTCATCCGTTGGCTGTGCCGTCTGTCCGGGCCGCCGTGGAAGCTGCCCTTCGCATGCGCGTCAAGGGCGACGTTGCCCGACGCGAACTAGAAGACGGCGCTCTTCTGGCGATCGACGCCTTGCTGGAGTTTTTGGACGGAAGGGGACCGGCGGGCTCCGCCGACGCTGCGCTAGCGCGACGAATCGGTCGGCTGCTCCCGGCGCGAACCCCTCGGCGGATCGCGGGCGAACTCCGATCTGCGCTGCAGGACTCGGGCCTCTGGCTGCGAGATCCCGGTTGGTGGTTGCGCCGCAAGGAAGCGGTGGGCGGCGCTGCGCTGATTGGATTATTGCACTACGCGATCGCGGGAATGACGAGTGCACCGCCATCCGAAGTAACGGCGCTGATGGGGAACTTTACCGCGGGGCGCAAACCCGAAGGAGTTGGCAAGGCCTACCTGGCCAATGCACAGCGACTCTATTGGGAAGGAAGATGTCGCCTCTATCCATCGGAAGAGCACAGCCAGGGGCGATTCAGTTCCTCCCGAAGAAGGAACCCGTGAACCGCAGAGATCGTGACCTCGAATCGAACGGCCCCGTCTGATGTAGCGCCGGTGAGGCGTGAGCAGCGGTCGTTGTATTACTTGGAATTCTTCTTCGCCACGGGGTGGACCCGATCGCAGCCCGCAAAGGGCGTGCGGTCCAGCAACTGACCCCTCAGGCATGCCTCGACATCGCCCAATTCGATGCCGGTGTTTGCAATACGGTAGTGGGAAACCAGATCGAGCAAACCGTCGCCGTTCACATCTTCAATATGACCTCCCTGCTTGTGCGCCGCAGTGGCTCTCGCCGGGCCAAAAAAAGTCCTCGCCACATCGATATTTGCTGTGTCGAAATTTTCGGAGCCAAGAATGGCTACGCGTAAGTAGCGATTGCTGTGGAGATTGATGCGATTCTTGTCGCTAAGGGGATCGATGTCGATCTCTACAGTGGGACACTGCCCGCCCTGCAGGTCCGGGCAGAGAATGCCCTCGGTCACGCTGAGTCGTTGATTGACTGCCACATCGCGTTGGATCCCGACGGCACCACTCGGCCAACGAATCTCCAGGACGTTCACGATCGCGCTACTACCGAGGCCAAAATGGACTCGGAACAATTCGACGGGCGAGTAGTGGATCTCCCGGGTTTGTACGCGGCCATCTGCGACCAAAGTCACCCGAGCACCGTAACCATTGGGTGCACTGTCGATCCCGTTGAGTTCGACCTCGAGCCAGGCTTGCTCCCGGCCCGCTTGATTGTGCATCAGGCCGCCGACCAGCCCAATGATATTGCTCACTGGAGCGAGAATGTCTTGCGCGCCATCACCATCGTAGTCCCCCACGGCCGCGATCAACGTCGCTACGGGTGTATCGGTGGGGAATGCGATGTCCGAAACGTGAGTGAAGTGACCTTCGCCGTCGTTGCGAAAAATCACGACCTTCGTTTCGGGTTGGCGAAACGGAGACCCAAAAAGCGCAATGTCGATCGGGATGAGGATGTCCAGATCGCCGTCATTCTCCAGATCGAAAAAGGAAGTGCCCCACAACCCGCTTAACATCGTCACCGTCGCGAGATCTCCCGCTTGATCGGTCGCGTCCGAGTAGACGCCGTTCCCATCGTTTTCGAGCAGCATGATGGCGGATCTGTCCTCCGCCGAAACGTTGCCTGCGATGACAAGCAACAAGTCTGTGTCGCCGTCGTTGTCGTAGTCTCCCGCAGCAGCCGTCCGGAAAAAATCGCAGATCTCTTGTGCCCAGTTTATGCACGCCAGGAACTCGTCCGGAAAGGCAATGCTGGTCACGTCTTCGAATTTTCCCTTGCCCAGATTTCGATGAAGCGCCAGACGGTTGGAATATCGATGGAGTCCCAATAGATCCTGGAAGCCGTCGCCATTCCAGTCGAGGGTCAGGTACTGGTGACTGCCCATGAGCCTTCCGATTCCCGTTTCTGCCCAGGCGTCGGAGAAGGTGAGATCTCCGTTGTTGCGCAGCACCAAGATATTGCGGTGAACCCCCTGGTCGTCCTGAAAGAGAGCCCTGACTCCCACCACCAAATCCAGATCGCCATCGGCGTCGTAATCGATCGGCGTGATGCCTGTAATTTGACTCGATTCTGGAAACGCGAAGCCGCTCGAAGCCGGCAGAACCTCGAAACGTCCTCCTCCGACGTTTATCGCAAGGACTGCACTGGAGGTGATGGCGGGTCCGACGGCCAACATGTCGAGAAGACCGTCGTTGTTCATGTCCACAAAGATTGGATAGCGGGTTGAGCCAGAGCCATTGGGCTGGTGCTGGCTGAAAGTTCCATCGGGATTTTGGCGATAGAGATTTGTCGCTGCCAAAGCCGTGCCGATTCCCATGTCCTGCAGCCCGTCGCTGTCGTAGTCGCCGAAGGTCGCGCCAAAGACAAAGAATGGAAATGGACTGAGTTCGGCGAGATCGTCCTGGTTTATGAAGAAGCTGCCGCGCACGAAGAAGGCGTGCTCCTGCGCCGGAAGGCCGTCGGCGGTGATTGTCAGAAGCAGGCTGAGCTCTGTTCCGAGCTCGACCTGCGGCGCGATTTGGATTTCGAATGACCTGGAAGCGGTTTCTCCGCTCGCCATATCGCCATAGTCGCGATCGCCGTCGGCAACGCTCACGTCTGGGTCCGTACTCGTGAGTGAAACGAATACGCCGGTGGCGGACACCCAGTGGTTCCGCAGTTCCACCTCGACCGAGGCCAGCTGTCCCGCGACGATCGCACCCGCGCGAATCGCGACGGGACGCAGCAGCGGGGTCGGAACCGCGGTGGCGCTCGAGAGCGCGTCCACCCTCCCGGCGCCCAGGTCGTCCTCTCTGCCGGGATTCTGCAAATCGATCGAGACCGCGCCGGCCAGCAGGCGGCCGCGAATCTCTGCGGCCGACTCATCGGGATGCATACTCATCATGAGAGCCGCAACCCCGCTTGCGTGCGGGGTCGCCATGCTGGTGCCACTCAGCCAGAGGTAGCGATCACCCACTGCGCGCCCGGTGCCGTTGGCGTAGCGGTTGTCGTGATCGTTTGCCGAGAGCGAGAGCACGCCCACGCCGGGAGCGCAGAGTTCGAGTTCGGAACCCCAACTCGAGAACGACGCCAGCACGTCTCCAGCATCGACCGCGGCGACGGCCACGACGCTCTGAAACAGGGCGGGCATCAATACTTGGGGCCTGGCGCTGTTGCCGGCAGCCGCAAGCGAGAGCACGCCGGCGGCTTCGGCGTCGTCGAACGCGGCCCGAATGATCGGGTCGTCGAACACGCCACCCCAGGAATTCGACGTGATGTGGGCACCTACGCTGGTCGCGTAGTGCACGGCCGCAGCCAGATCTGCGGAAAGGCCGAAGCCTTCGTCATTGAGCGCCTTGATGGGCAAGATTTGTGCGAAGGGCGCGATTCCAACGATCCCCTCGGCGTTGTTCGAACCGGCCGCGATCGTACCGGCGACATGGGTTCCGTGGCCGAGATAATCCTCCGGGACGGAATCGTCGTCGACGAAGTCCCAGCCACTCACGTCATCCACCAGCCCGTTGGCGTCGTTGTCGATTCCGTCGCCCGGCGTCTCTCCCATATTGATGAAGACGCCCCCCGCAATGTCAGGGTGATCCAGGTCCAGGCCGGAATCGATTACCGCGACGACCACGCCCTCACCCGGAGCGATTTCGCTTTCGTCGAATACGCCGTTCCCGTTCGTATCCAAGAGGCTCCAGGCCTCGAGGACGTGCAGATTGCGCACGCCATACAGGTCGGGGAAAGCGTTTCCGAAGCTGCCCTCCGACCAGGTCGTGCCGTTGCTACTCACGTAGGGATCATTTGGAACGGTGCTTACGTTGGGCAAGGGTTCGGCCTGAATCCGATGAATGAAGTTCGGCTGAACGTCAGCCACCAGATCGTTGGCTCGCAGCTCGCCCATTACGACGTTCAGTTCTTCCGTCGTCTCGAGTCCCGGAATTTCGACGAGAAAGAAATTTTCGAGATCAGGTGTGTGGGCTGGCAGTGGGGGTAGACGCCGTTTGCTCTGGTTCTGGCGAGCTTCGCGAACGTGCAGGAGGCGCGCGCGTGCAGTGTCAATCTGTCGCCCGTGGGCGTCCTCGTAAACCTTGAAGATGCGGCGCATTTTCTTCGCCTTGTGGCGAAGCAGAATCTCGTCGAGCTGGGCCGCGGCGGGATCGCCGGGTATTGCAGAGGCAAATCCATCTGCGCGAGCGCGGTGGATCTGGCTCCCCACCTCTTTGCGGAGTCGAACGATCAGCTCGCCGGGCGCAAAGCGGATTGCCTCGGAGCCGGCCGTATCCGCGTCCGGGAGTTGGTCGATGCGTAGTGCGTCGGTCAAGGTAACCAGGTTGTCCTGTGTGCCGATTGCATTCGTCGTGTTCTTCGACGGGTCTTCGCTCGCATGGGTCACTGCAGTCAGCCCGACGGATCCGATCAGGCATAGGGCTGCGCCGACTGCTCGAAACGCTGCAAGACGACAGCTTTCGGATTCAGGAGAGCTTTCGGAAGCTGAACGGATGGGGACTCCAGTATTGCGATTACGCAACAGTGTCTCGCCATGTTCATTTTAATCGATGAATGTACGAAAGTGGGAAAAAAATCACCATCGATTCGATGGCTTTACGACACGGAGCCGGCGGTTGCGAAGTGGCAGGCGCTCTAGTTCGTCTTGACTGCGAGGGCCTGCTTGGACTTGTACATTGCCAAGTCGGCGTTCTTGAGCAGATCGCGGGCACTTGCGGCATCGACGGGATAGATGCTGACTCCAATACTGAGCGAAGTCTGGAGCTCTACCTTGCCGAGTGCGAAGGGCTCGCTGACGAGTTCTCGAATGCGACCGGCCATCACTTTGGCAACCCGCACCGCAACATCACCACCGGCGAGATCTCCGGGCACTGGAATCAGAGGCAAGTCCGGGAGCAGCACGAGGAATTCATCTCCGCCTTGCCGAGCGACGAGGTCCGTGCCCCGGGTTGCGATCACGATCCTTGCGGCGATCTGTTTTAGAAGATCGTCGCCCGCCGCATGTCCGAGGCTGTCGTTCACCGCCTTGAAGTCGTCGAGATCCATGTAGAGCACTGCGATCGCAAGTCCATCTCGCGTTGCCCGCGCCATGGCGGCCTCGAGCATCTCTTCGAACAAAGCGCGATTGGCCAGCCCGGTCAGTTTGTCGTGATAGGCGAGAAAAGCGATCTGTTGCTCGGCTTCCTTCTGCTCGGTGATATCGAGCATCAAGCCAACTTCCATGAAGGGCTCGTCATTTTTGTCATAAATCACGGTGGAGCGATCCCGGAACCACACGACGCGCCCATCCGGGTGGACCATGCGGTAGTCACACACGTCTTTTGCGGTCAGCCGTCCCTGCATCCACACCACACGCACCCGCTCGCGGTCGTCGGGATGTACGCGGTCGAGCCAGATCTCGGTCCCGGCCTCGGAGAGCCAATCCTCCTGGCTGATGCCGGTCATCGATTCAATCCTGGGGCTGATGAATTCGTCGACACGATTTTCTCTGTCGTGCCCCTCGATGTAGAGAATTGCCGGAAGCTGCTCGACGAGAGCCTTAAAAATCAGCTGGTTCCTCTCCAGTTGTTTGGCGCTGCGCTGTCGCTCGATGGCGCCACCAATTATTTCTGCAGCCGCTTGCAGCGTGTCGATTTCGACTTCCGACCACCCTCGTTCAATCAGGCAATCGTCGAATCCAATGTATCCCCACCATACGTCGTCGCAGAAGATAGGAATGGTGGCGGTCGACAGGATGCCTTCCTCGGCTAGATCCTTTCGCTCGCAAGCGGGCAGATCGCGCGCACTCCCGTGGATGACCTTGCCGCTGCCGAGAATCTCCACCCAACGCTGAAGCCGGAGTTCGTACGGGTAGTTCTGATTTTCTGGATCGACGATCATGGAATCGATACCGGGGGCACACCACTCGCAAATCTCGCTCATCACGAGCTTGCCTTCGTGTTCGGAATTTTGGTAGATGTAGACGCGGCTGACCTCGGTGGCCTCGCCGAGACGGCAGAGCGCGTCAGCGGCTTCGTCCTGCCAAGAAGATCCCCTGCTGAGTTTCTTTGCGATGAACGCAACTGCCGAGAGCATGGCCCTGGCTCTACTCAGGTCGCTCGATTGGCAGTCGTTTTCGACAGGTTTCATGATCGCCGTGGCCTCTCTCTGGTCTGCTCCGGGTTCCGCGTCTCACGCCGCAGCTGCTATGCGGCATTTGATGATCGTCAGAAAGCGACCCTCCGCTTAGGTGAATCGGCGCATGGGTACAATCGGCTAGCACTTGGGAACAATCGGCTTCGCATTTTAAAGCTATATCGAAATTCAAGCTCAGCAGAGGGCTGGCTAGAGAGCGCGAAGTCGCACGCGCTCGGGGTCGACGAAGGGAATGCGCGTCACGGTGGCATCGCACCTGACCTTTGGACCGACAACTTGGATCTTTGTTCCGGGGATCGCCGCCGACGGAACCAGGTGTACGAGAGCGAGGGATTGCCCCAACCGCTCTGAAAAGGCGGGGGTGGTGACGTGGCCCACGCGCTCTCCGTCTCGCATCAGGTCGGCGCCGTGATCCACTTCAGTGTCATGATCGGCGACGATGCCTCGCAGCTTCACGCGTTCTTTGCCCTCGAGGGCAAAGAGTGCCTCACGTCCCCGGAAGTCTCCCTTGCTGCGCGACACCGACCAACCGAAGTCGACCTCCCAGGGCGTGTTCTCCTCGGTCGCCTCGGCCCCATAGGCCATCAGCGCGCTCTCGATATGGACTTTTTCGAGCCCCGCCCAGGAGATCGGCATCAGTCCCATGGGCGCTCCATGTTCGAGGAGCTGCTTCCAGAGTTCAACCGTGTCTCGTGCATGAACGAAGATCTCGTAGCCGCGCTCGCCCGAGTAGCCTGTTCGCGACAGCATCACATCTTTTCCCAGGAGTGTCGTCTGCTCGTGGAAACAGAATCGCAGCTCGCGCAGCTTCATCGGCGTCTTGGTTTCGAGGATGTCGACGGACTTCGGACCCTGGATCGTGATGATGTGCATTTCTTCGTCGAGCTCGACGCTCACGTTCTTGCCCTTTGACCAACTCTGTAGGAGTTCCAGTGACGGACCGATGCTCGTAACGGCGAGGAGTTCATCTTCGGAGATTCGAAAGAAGTAACCGTCATCGCAGAAATGACCATTTTCTTTCAAGACAGGCGAGTAGCCCGCTCTGCCAATCTGGATCTTGTTCATGTCGCGGGATACCAGGTAGTCGACGGCGGCGAGGGCGTCCGTTCCTCGCACATGAATCTTCTTGAGCACCGAAGTGTCCCACAAGCCTGCAGCTTCTCGGATCGCGGTATGCTCGTCCCGTGGATCGGACGGTAGGGTGAAGGCGACGTCCATTCCGTTCCACTCGCCCATCTCCGCACCTAACGCGAGCATTGTATCTTCGAGCACCGAAATTCTTTTGCTCACGCCTTACCTCGAAATCTCTGTGGAAACTCGTTGCATCGGTTAGGATTGTTTCTAGCTACGAAAATCGAGCCGAGGAGATGTAGTCCGTGGGCGACCCGAAGATCATCGCATTCTTCCCTGAGGCTTGCTACGGGCCGGCGCTCAACTCCGTCGGGATCGCGCAGGCTTGTGAGAAGCTCGGCCATAAGCCCGTCTTCCTCACCGACCCAGGGCTTTCCGGCGTGTACGCGAAGTACGGCTTCGAAGAGCATGTGGTCAACATGTCCGAGCCGATGTCACCCGAAAAAATGGCGAGCTACTGGACGGGTTTCATTGACGGTCACATTTCCAATTTTAACAAGACTCCCTATGAGCAAATCGACAACTACGTGAAGGAGTGCTGGGCGAATATCGTCAATACTTCCGTTTGGGCGGAAAAGGATCTCCCTGGAATCTTGAAGAAGGTCCAGCCCGATCTCATCTGTATCGACAATGTGATCTTGTTCCCCGCAGTCAAACAGTATGGTGTTCCTTGGGTGCGAATCATTTCGTGCAGCGAGAACGAAATCCCCGACCCCGACATCGCGCCACATCTCTCGGGGTGTAGCGAGGGCGATCACCTAGGCTATCGAGCCTTCGAAGAATCGTTCAACAAGGCGATCGGTCCGCTCCACGAGAGCTTCAACCGGTTTCTCGCCGACTGCGGCGAGGCGCCTTATCCGCTGGGCCAGTTTTTCGAGCCCTCTCCGCACTTGAACCTTCTTCTATACCCCGAGCCGGTAAAGTTCAAGCGCCGCAATCCCCTCGATCCGAAGCGGTACCAATACCTCGACGGCTGCGTGCGGAAAGAACAACCCTACGAGATACCGAAGTTCGAAAAGCACAATGATGCACCCATCATTTATCACAGCTTTGGCAGTCTCGGTTGCGGGGACACGGAAATGATCAACCGGTTCATTCGGGTGCTGGGAGAGCTTTCCTATCGAGTGCTGGTGAACGTCGGCGACTATCTGGATTCGTATCGGGACCTGCCACCCAACGTGAAGGTCGATAGCTGGTTCCCGCAGCCCTCCGTAATCGCCCAGATGGATGCAGTGATTCATCACGGGGGCAACAATACCTTCACGGAGTGCCTCTATTTCGGAACGCCGGCGATCATCACGCCCTACGTGTGGGACGGCCACGACAACGCCACCCGGGTTCAAGAAACTGGTCACGGGTTGAAGATGCATCGCAGCAATTGGACAGACGAAGAACTTGCGCGCAATCTCGAAACCGTCATTTCGGATCCAAAGATCCGGGCAAAGACGGCGGCGACCTCCGAGTTCATGCAGCGCTTCGACGGGCCCACCCGGGCGGCAGACCTGCTGGACGGGATCCTCAGCGGTCGCCTCTAGCCCGACGGTCTTTCGCAAACAGTTTTTTCTTCAAGCAATTTCGTACACTCAAAAAGGAAGACAATGAAGGTACCCATCGTCCGCAATCCCCGTGAAGTGACCGATCTCCTCGACTGGGGACCCGTTCCCACGATGATCGAGGGTCAGTCGATGACGTCGGGGGTATTCCTTCATCGTGGGCCCGAGTCGGAGTCCGGGGTCTGGTTATGCACGCCCGGTTATTGGAACTGCCACGTCACGAGCGATGAGTTCTGCCATTTCATCCAGGGCCGTTGCACATACACCCACGAATCCGGTGACGTCATCGAAATCGAGCCCGACACGGCAGCGTTCTTTCCGAAGGGCTGGAAGGGCACATGCCGCGTTCACGAGACCATTCGCAAGGTCTACATGATCCGCTGACGCTCGCCCCCACCTCGGGTGTTTTGTTTGTCATTGAAACAACGGATTGGGGATTGGCACCAGGGCATCCATCCGCTTCAAAGCGGCATCCAATTGCTGCCCCATGGTCTTGACAAGATCGGGCCGGCTAGCTGCCAGGTTGTTCGTTTCGCCAATGTCATGCTCTAGATCGTACAATTCGTAGGTACTGGTCTGTGCGCCCGCGCCCGCCGTGGCGTAGTTGTGAATCAGTTTCCAGCGCCCGTCGAGAATCGATGAAGCGGGACTGGCATGTAGACGCTTCACGTAATGGGGATAATGGATCACCACCGAGTTCCTGCTTTCATTCTCCGGTTGCCCGCTCAACAGCGGATACAAACTCTGACTGTGATTTATTATTCGGCGGCCCCGGTCGATTCCTGCAATATGCAGAATCGTTGCAAATAAATCTTCACTGCTCACCAGTTGATCACTGACTTGCTGTGCTTGCACTTGACCGGGCCAACGCACAATCAAGGGAACGCGAATTCCTCCCTCGTAGATTTGCGCCTTGCCGCCACGCAGGGGGAAATTATCAGTGGGCATTGGCTCCTCGGGCACCCGTCCCATCCAATCAACACCGCCATTGTCGGACATGAAGATGATCACGGTGTTCTGCCACACCCCGGCTGCTTTCAAGCCCTCAAACAAAATACCCAGTGCGGTATCGAGTTCTTCGATCATCCCCGCCATGACGGGGTATTGCTGCGGATAAGAAGGGTCCCGCAAGCGCTGATATTTTTGCACCAACTGCTTGCTCGCCTGAAAGGGGTAGTGCGGTGAGAAAGGCCAAAAGCTGAGAAAGAAAGGTTGGTCGCCCTGGCTCTCGAGGCTGTGCTGAACGAACGCAACGGCCTCCTTCGCCAACCGCTGATCGAGATGCTCACCCTCAGGGCCATCTTGAAAGTTGGTCAGATGATACGGAGAGTAATAACTCTCGACGCCTGGGAATGAACCACCGGGCATCGCCACATCATAACCTCGCTGACCGGGTGACCACTCACCATCCCCTAGATGCCACTTGCCAAAAAAGCCGGTTCTATAACCAGCGTCCTTCAGGTAGCTGCCCACCGTCTTGTGCTCGAGCGCAAGCCGTGTCGCAGACGGTGCCGGTACGACTGCCCGGTCGCGACCGGTCGTTGCAGGCATCTCGGTCGGGAAATCGACATCTTCGGCGTCACGTGCGCCGGCACCGGTAAAGCGCAGAAACGCGGGGTTGTATCCAGTTACGATGCTGGCGCGAGTAGGGGAGCACACGGGGCTCGAGGAATAGGCTCGAGTAAATCGCAGACCCTCCGCCGCCAGCAGGTCAATGTTGGGGGTCTGATAATATTCGCTGCCATAGACCGCTGTATCGCGCCATCCCAGGTCATCCGCCAGGATCAATACGATATTGGGCGGCCGCGATCCGGGTTGGTTGCAGGCACAAATGCAGACACTGAGCATCAGTACGAGCCCAGACGGTAGTAGACGGTACAGCCACAGCACGCGTGAAGCTCCTATCAGTACCAATGCTCCCGGCACGGGGTAAAGAACAAAGCCCGCGAAATGAGAAAACTGTACCCGAACAACCCCGAGTCGTGCGGCATTGTTTTTGGAATTGCGCTCTGTGCTATCTAGCGAGCATGTCGGAACGTAGCCAGCGCGGATGGCCCGGTGCATGGGCTGACCTGGCCTTGATCGGGATTGCCTTTGTCGCAGGGCTCGTGTGGAGCTGGAATCGCTGGGCTGATCCGATCATCGACTTCGGCCAGCAGCTCTATGTGGCCTGGCAGCTCTCCGAGGGGCGCAGCTTCTTCACCGATGTCTCCTACTACTACGGGGGACCGCTTTCGCCCCACCTCAACGCGGCGCTATTCAAGTTCGCGGGCGTCAGCATGCGCACGCTGGTGTTCGCGAATATCGCGGTCACTGCAGGGGTACTGGTGCTGCTCTACCGCTTGCTGGCGGATCTGGGCGGACGGCTCGCCGCCACATCCGCGTGTCTGCTTTTTTTGCCGTTCTCGGTGCTGCCGCAGCTCTCCCGGGTTGGCAATTTCAACTTCATCACGCCCTACACCCATGAGGTGACCCATGCCTTTGCGCTGTCCTTGGGGGCGATCGCCTGCCTCGGCCGCTATCTCGTGGCCCGGGACCGGCGATGGCTGGTGGCGACCGGCTTGCTCGCAGGGCTCACGCTGCTGACCAAGCCAGAGGTGGTCGTTGCGGTGATCCCCGCGCTGAGTCTCGGCGTGGTGCTAGGAGCGTTGAGCGCGGGTTCGCGGCGCGCGACCTCGCAGGATCTCGCTACTTACGCAGCGGCGGTTGCGCTGCCGTCCCTCGCTAGCATTGGCCTGCTCGCCCTCGAGCTTCCGTTCGGCGATGCGGTGCGGGCGACCGCGGGCTCATGGCCGCTGGTCTTTGCGGGCACGGTGACAGAACTCGCGATCTTCCAGTGGGGCCAGGGTGTCGCGGATGTGTCGGCGAGCCTCGAAGCCATGGCACTGGCCAGTCTCGCGTGGTTGGCAATCATCGGTCCGGCCTTTGCGCTCGACCGCTACCTCAGGGTGACAGGCCACTTGAGGCTTGGACTTGCGCTGGCCTTTGGCTTTGGGACCCTGGCGGCGCTCTTGGGTCTGGTCGATCGCATGTTCTGGATGGACGTATTGCGGCCACTGCCCCTGGCGATGCTGCTGGCCCTCTTTTGGGCGCTCGTGTGGCTGCGCCGCGCATGGCGGCACGGTCCCAGTGCGCGTCGCCGTCCCATCCTGCTCGCCACCTGGGCGGTGTTTTCGCTCGGCATGCTCGCCAAGATCGTGCTCAACGTACGCTACTACCATTACGGCTTTGCGCTGGCCGCGCCGGGTACGCTGCTCGTCGTGGTGGGGCTCGTGCGCGGGCTTCCGCTGTTGGCCGCGCGGGGAGAAGGGAGCGGCGGCCGCATCACGTGTGCCGTGGGCTTGGCTGTCATCGCG
>JADFNE010000039.1 GCA_022563535.1 Myxococcales bacterium | reverse complement strand
GTTAACTGCGACCCAACTTCGTCCGCCCCTCCATCACAATCTGCGCGTCAGGCAAGGTGGGGAGGGGGAAGGAGGGGAGCAAGGCGGGTGCTCGGCCAGCCTCGGTCCGCTCTCCATTGACCTGCACGTTCTTGCGCTGACGCTCGGGCCCCTCATCCTGCGGTTGAACATTCTTAGCGTGATCGGGATATTACTGATCGCGTGGTTCGCCAGGTCGCTTCTGTAACGAAGCGAAGCTTCTCTCGATGGAGTAGCATCATGTTCGGTGGACTCGGGATGTGGGAGCTCCTTATCATCTTCTTCGTAATCCTGCTCCTCTTCGGTGCCAAGCGCCTCCCGGAGATCGGTAGCTCGCTCGGCAAGGGCATCCGCGAGTTCAAGGATTCCGTGCTAGAGGTCGAGGGTGGAGCCGGCCGCGAGATCTCGAGCGGCGAGGGGAACGACAAGGAGGATGAGCCCAAGAGCTGAGAGCCCGGCTGGAGGGCAGGCTGCTGGCAGCCTTCTAGGATGTACCGAGCCGCTCCCTAGGATGTACCGAACGGCGAGTTGGTCTGAGTGACGAGACGATCCCGGAGATCACGCACGTCCGCTCGGTCGCGCACTCCCTGAAGCCACTGGTTCAGCTGTTGCTGCTGTAGCCTCAGCGTGAGCTGCGCGCGGGTTCCTTCCTTCGTGGCCTCGAACGCCATCCAGACACTGGTGAGAAAAACGCCCGTGCGCTCGAACCAGTGGAACGGGTTTCCATTGATGCCGAGAAATTCCAAATCGCCCATCAGCGCGGACCCGACCCAGCCGAGGACTATCGCAGCGGCGATCAGTACCAGGAGCCCGAGGGCCCAAGGTTCGCCGCGGCGGAACACCACCCACGTGAAAATTGCGAAGGCGAAGTTGCCAAAGTCTGCGACGATGAATGAAACCAGTGAGATGATCGGCACGAAGCGCTCATCCCCTGCAAGCAACAGGTAGGGGATGTCGTAGACGGCGAAACTCAGCCCCCAGCAAAGAATCGCGAACCCCAGAATCCTTTCCGCAAACTCCCCGGTTCGATTGCTGAGATACCAGAGTTTCAGGCCCACAGCCCCATATAAGATCATGGAAAGCACATCGCCGGTCCAAGGCAGTATCTCTTCCATCCGCTGAGTCTCTCCCGCTCGAATTCGCCCCCAGATAGATCTGGTTCCAGCTTCCACTCCAGTTCTTCTCTGCTCCTATCTCATCGGGCGTGTTCATCGCTTCTTTATGCCTCTAGTCCGGTTTTATACCGATTGGGGTGCCTGGTGGGATCCAGGGGAGGGGCGTAGGCAAAGGAAGGGGTTCGCGGAGGAAACCAGCGGAACGGATGGGGGGAAGAATCTCCAATGTTATCGCACAAGGCGCGGACCCTATGGCTGGCTCAATGCTAGCCTCCGAAGTGTCCACTGTTTTGGGGGAAGTCCAAGGCTGGACTTCCCCAGTCTAGTGGACATTTAGAGGCCGCGGTTTGAGGCGGTTTCAAACACCTCGGGACTGACGCCGCCAAGATGGCTATGGCCTCGGGGACGATTGTAAAACATTTCGATGTACTCGAAGACATCTGTCTTCGCGAGATCGCGCGTTCGGTAGACCTGCCGTCTGATCTTCTCTTTTTTCAAGCTGCTGAAGAACGATTCAACGACCTCGTTGTCCCAACAGTTCCCTCGGCGGCTCATACTGGGGTCTAGCCTGTGTGCCTTACAGAAGCGGATCCAGTCATCGCTGCCGTACTGCGAACCTTGATCCGAGTGCATGATGACCGGTCAAGTCTAGGGCCTAAATCCGGTTCTTAACCATAGGTACGTGATGATGTCGTGGTGGAGGCGGCGGGAATCGAACCCGCGTCCGCATGGGCTTACTCCGAATCCGCCGCTCGGCTCAACAGCTCTTCCAACTCCGCCAATGCCTCGAGATCCTTCGGACGTCCGGCGGCACGCTTGACTTCGATCAACTTCCTCAGACCTAGACAATGACAACGAGTGCCAAAGAGCTCGATCTCGATTGAATGCTCGAGCAAGTCGTCGAAGCCTCCACCACCGGTAATCTCGCCGAGTAAGTCGAGGTCACCCAACTTTGAAACCAACGTGAAGTTGAGACCGGTGCGCAGGGTTTCTTCGTCGAGAACAAAGGGAAGCCCGGGTTGTACACCTCGGAGATAGGGCTCCTGGGGTTGGAGTGCTTGTGCGAGGCGACGCAGATTGTCCGCATCGCGGCGATAGACGACATCGAGATCTTGGGTGAGTCGGGCAGCTCCGTGTGCGGTGGCGGCGGCCCCGCCCACGATGATGAACTTCACACCGGCTTCAGACAACACTCGAAGTACCGCTGCGAAATCGATCACCCGCGTGTTGCCTTACGTCCGGCGGCGCTCAACTCGTTGGCAAAGCGCTGAAGCTCCATCAGTTGGAGAAACCGCTCTTCGACGCTGAGTCGCAAATTTCTTTCCAACAAACTCACGTCGACGTCGGCGCGAAACACCTTGACAACCGGATCCACTCGGCGCGAATACACGTCCTTCTTTGGATTGGAATCGGCCATAAATCTGTATCCTAAACTCAAGTGGTGGAGGCGGCGGGAATCGAACCCGCGTCCGCATGGCGCCCAGAGAACGCGTCTACGTGTGTAGTCTTTGCTTAGTTTCGGTTGCACCGGCCGCAAAGACGGAGCAAGTGCAACCTAGCTACACATGGGTCTCGCTTCCGGATACGGTCTAGCAGCGCTCGGAAGCCAGTCTCCTGATGACTCTCGCGACCCGCTAGGAGACGTCACGGACGAGAGCCCGCTAACCTAGTTTCTGCTAGGCAGCGAGAGCGTAGTTATCGTCGGCAGATAAAATGCTACCAACATTTGAACCTTCTTTAACGACGGTGGTACAACGTCGACACGCAGCGCTCACCTTCGACCACCCGTCGAAGCCGATCGCCCCCACTCGCTTGAGGATAGAAGCGCCGGGCCTGTGAAACAAGGTGGCCCGAACTGGGCGGGTGCTCAGGGAATGAATTCTCGGCCCACTGTCCGCTGATAGTGGAATTCATCGACCACTCCGTCCCGGGTGAAGGTCAGCGTGAGGTCGTAGAGCGTGACGGGTTTCTTGTCGTCATTCGCGTTCGGTATCAACTCGGAGTGTGCTGGGTCCCTGAGAACGGGCACGGGAGCAGCAACTTCGGGGGGCGGGGGTTCGGCCGCGACCTTGTCAACCTTGCCATAGGGCCGCTTGGGTCTCGGCGGATAGAACAAGTTGGTATCCAACCAGTGGGCGAAGCGGCCGATCTGCCTACGACCGGCCTTGATCAGGGCCGCGACTTCTTCGCGCAACTTTTGCGCCTCGGCGGCGCGGGCTCGCTCTTCTTCACGTCGGCGCTGGGCGAGTTGCTGTGGGTCTTCTCGGCGCAGTCGCGCTTTGTTGTAGATCCACTCGGAAGTCCCGTCGCTGCGCAAGATTCGTTTGTCTGGCTCACCGAACCAGCCGCGGATCTGATCGGGGGGCGTAATGCCGGGAATGATCTTGTCGATCATCGCGACGTCGAAGCCCGGTTCCCCCGGAGCGACGGGTCCTTGTTCTGCTTCTTGGGCTTCTCGCAATCCCAGCAGGGATTGTGTCTTTGCACAGGCCAGAGGCCCAGCCGCAATACCGAACGCGATACCCAGCGCAATGGATACGGACACAAGGCTGCGTCGCAACTTCAGCACGGAACTCTCCCCTCGATGGCACGTCTGTAACGATCGGGAGGGAGTGTGGGTGAAAGGTACGGCTCGCAATCAAGAACGGGTATCCGGATTTTGTTGCAGGGCGGACATCAAGCCTTCTACCCCGGCTCCGTACCCTGCAAGTCCGGTGGCAAGACTACGGTTACGCAAGTTCCCTCGCAGGTGGGGCTCGCCAGCCGCATCTCGCCTCCGTGTTCCACCACGATGCGGTAGCAAATCGCCAACCCGAGCCCGCTGTCGTTTCCCACCGCGCCTTCGATGGCGAACGGGTCGAACACCTGATCGAGAATTTCTTCGGGTATGCCGTCGCCGCGATCTTCGACGGTGAGTTCGATCCCTTCCGGCGTCCTGCGGAGCCCTGCCCGGACCACACCGTCCGGCGGACTCGCGTCGGCGGCGTTTTTCAACAACTGGTAGGCCACCTGCTCCATCTGGAAGGGCTCGCACCGCACCAGGGGAAGATCGCGTTCGATGTCGAGAATGAGCTCCTGATCGCCCTGCAGCTGCGGTCGCACGCAGTCGGCAGCACGGGTCAGGATCTCCGCGAGTTGAATGGGGCGATGCGCGTTTTCGCTCTTTCGATCGGAAGTTGCGAGGGCGGCTCCGACCGATTGAAGGCGCCGTGTCTCGTCGACACACAGCCGCAGGGTGTCGAGCGCACAGGTTTTCATGTCCTCGGGTTCGAGTTCTCGGTCGCGCAACACGCGGTGCATCTGCTCGAGTCCGCGCTGGAGGGGACCCAGGGCGGCATAGATTTCCCGAGCCGCCCGAACACTGCTTTCTGTGTCTCCACCTCCACTGGCAGCCCGCGGCTGGTCTGCTGCGGCGCGGACTTGTTCTGTGTCGTCATCGGAATCGGCGGTCCCGCTGGCAGCGAGGCTGCGTTCTTCCAGAATCGCCCGCAGGCGGTCGGTGCTCTCCCCGCGCGCACTTTCGAGATGCTCTCCGACCTTTGCGAGTTGGTCCATTTTTTCAGCGAGGGCGATGTCTGCCTGTTCGAGCAGCGCGAGGTGCCCGCGGCGCGCCCCCGCGACAGCGCCAAGCTGTGCGACCAGGTCGTAGCTGTGCCCGGCAGCCGCGCTCAACAGCGTGATGATCCCGCCGACGATGCCTTGAATCCAGTACGCAGTGCCGGGAAGACCCCATGCACACAGGCCAATGGCCGCTGCAGCGCCCGCGGCCAGACCGAACAGCGCACCTTGGTTCGACTTCCCTTCAAAGCGAACTTCGAAGCAGCAGTGTGCGGCACCCTCCCCAACGCACTGGCTCTCCTCGACCTTGGCGGGCAGCAACCCGAAGCTCAGCGGGAGGGCTTCGAGCATGCCCTCTCGCACGCCACAAAAGCTCGAATTCCAGGGAGGTTGATCGGTTTCACCTGCTCCCGCAGCCGCGCCCTGCCCCGGGTAGTAGGCGATGCGCGCGCGACCATCGCCAACCTCGAGCGTATGGAAGCGACCTTCGCGGTCTTCTCGGGCGAGCAGGGGTTCGCAGCGGCGATACGCCTTCTCGATCGTCGCCACACCTTCGGTAAAGAGAAAAAAACCGATTCGCTCAGTGGTGACCAGGGCGTACCCCACCCGCCGAGCAAAATTGCGATCGGATCCCAGGGTGCGAAACGCCTGGTCGATCGTGCGACGAGAAATCCAGCTTGCTTCGGCTCGAACGTTCACGCAGTCGTTGCTGTAGACCCGGCGCACCCGACCCATTCCGGCGACGTCCCCGGTGGCGGAAAGCGCATCGAGAAGCCCCGCGGCGATGCGTGAGGCGCAGCGCAATTTGTCGGAAACCGGCATCTAACCCACATCGGCAAAACTCGCGCTGAGGCAAAGCCCGGAGTGAGCAGTCCCGTTTTGGGATGAGGGTGAAGGCCGCCCAGTGAACTGCGAATGACAGCGGTTCAGCAACCGGCAACTACGACTCCGGCGCCCCTACCTCCGCTGGGATCCGCCTCGGCGCCGACTGCGCTGGGCCTCCCGGTCGGCGTCTCGCTGTTTGATGGTCTCGCGCTTGTCGTAGGTGTGTTTGCCGCGAGCGAGTGCGAGGTCGACTTTGACTCGACCCTCTGCGTTGAAATACAAGCTCAGTGGGACCAGCGTCAGGCCGCGCTCCCGAACCTTTCCGTACAAGCGCTTGATCTCTCGGCGGTGCGCCAACAGCTTGCGTTCGCGCTGGGGGTCACCGTTGGCCCGGGTCGCCGGTTCATAGGGACTGATGTGCAGCTTCTCGAGATAGAGTTCGCCCCGTCGCACGATCCCGTAGGCATCGCCGAGGTTCGCGCGCCCTTCGCGGAGGGATTTCACTTCGGGCCCCTCGAGCACGATGCCAAACTCGAAGTGATCGACAATTTCATACTCGAAGCGCGCGCGACGGTTGGTTGCGATCACTCGCCTGCCGTCGGCATTTTTCTTGTCTGATTTCTTCTTGTTGGCCATGACGCGCCGAGGGTAGCCCGTCGCGGACCGAGCGCCCCGGGCGGCCCCCATTCCCATCACCTGGCCTACTTACTGGACTAGATAGACGAGGTCACGACGATTCGGGGGTCTGGCGTGGCGGATGCAGCACGCGGTTGTCGATCAGCCGTACTTCAGCTCCGCGACCATCGGGGTCGGGCGCAAAATGAACGGCAATGGCCAGCAAGCACGGCCCCAGAAGTTGGTCGGGTGCTTCGGCAAGCGATTCTGAATCTCGCAACTCGGCGTATTCGAGAGTGGCCTGGGGCGCCTCGTTGATGGTCTTCTTCACCCCTTCGATTACGGCTGCGGCGTTTCGCTCCCCCGCTGCGACCGCGCGCTGCGCGCCGCGGATTGCGCGGATGAGCACGCACGCCTGTGTGCGCGCCTTCGGCCCCAGCCGCACGTTGCGGCTCGACATCGCCAGGCCGTCTTTTTCCCGCAGAATCGGGGCGGCTACGATCTCGACATCGAAGCCCATATCCCGGGTCATGCGCCGGATCACGGCGACCTGCTGGTAATCTTTTTCGCCAAACACAGCGTACTGGGGTTTGGCGGCGAGGAAGAGCCTCGAAACCACGGTGGCGACCCCGCGGAAATGTCCCGGTCGGGTCGCGCCACAGAGCGGCTCGGCGATCTTCCCCACCTCGACCCAGGTCTCGGCGCCTTCGGGATAGAGCTGGTCGGGCGTCGGGGCGAAGATCACGTCCACCCCCGCCGCCCGACAACTCTCGACGTCGGCTTCGAAGTTGCGCGGATAACTCTCAAAATCTTCACTGAGATTGAATTGCGTCGGGTTCACGAAAATCGAAACCCAAACCTGGTCGGCCCGCTCTCGCCCACAAGCGATCAGCGAAAGGTGGCCACGATGAAGCGCGCCCATGGTCGGCACCAACGCGATCGTCTGGCCTCGGGCCCGATCGCGATCCGAACGTTCCTGTAACTCGCGCGTTGTGCGGATAATGTCCATGAAGAATGCTCGTCCGGTACCAGAGATGCCGTCTAGTTGTTTCGTCTACTCGTACGAGTGTTCTTTGTCGGGGAACTTGCGATTCGTGACCTCGTCGATATACGCCCGCGCGGCCGTTGATGCCAGCGCACCGAGATTCGCGTACTGCTTTGCGAAGCTTGGCGACCAATCGTTGAGACCGAGCATGTCGTGCATCACGAGCACCTGGCCGTCGCAGTCGCTGCCGGCACCGATCCCGATCGTCGGAATCATCAGCTCGGCCGTCACTTCCTTTGCGAGATCCGCCGGGATGCCTTCGAGCACCACCGCAAAGGCCCCCGCTTCTTGCACCGCGCGTGCATCGTCGAGCACTTGTAGACGCCCGGCTTCGCCGCGGCCCTGCACTCGGTAGCCACCCATGCGGTGAACCGCTTGAGGCGTGAGACCCACGTGTCCCATCACCGGAATCTCCGCGTTGACGATGCGCTCGATGGTCTCGGCCATCTTGGCCCCACCTTCGAGCTTGACCGCCCCGGCCCCGCCTTCTTTCACCAGGCGAATCGCGTTGCGCACCGCGTCTTCGGGAGAGACCTGAAAGCTGCCGAAGGGCATGTCACCGATCACCAGGGCGCGGTTCGTCCCGCGAACCACCAGCCGGGTGTGGTAGATGACCTCGTCCATGGTCACCGGAAGCGTCGTATCCGCTCCCTGAATCACGTTGCCCAGGGAGTCTCCCACGAGCAACAGGTCGATATCGGCGCCATCGAAGATTCGGGCAAAAGTGAAGTCGTATGCGGTGAGCATCGAGATGGGCTCCCCGCGGCGCTTGCGCGCGGCCAGGGAACGGACGGTAATACGATGCTCTCGCTTTGCTGACGCAGTCGTTACGGTGGACACTATGGGTTGCCTCCGCTCTTGGCGGACGCTTCGCACCAGTCCCCGCCCATGCGACATTCGCTCGGGTCGAGGCTCCAGAAAACAAAAAACGCCTACCGGTGACTGTCAGATGCAGATGCACAGTCCGGAGGCGCAGATAAAGGGGGAACGAGGCTTCCGATCCCTCCTCTTCTCACCCCCGTCTCGGTCCATTGCTGGATCCAAGCATCTCTTTGGGGATTCTTCGCCTATCGCGCTGATGATGCGAATGGCGTAGTCCCCGTGAGCGGGCGATGTCGAGGCGTCGTCGTTCTCTTGGTCCGGGTGCGTAACGCCCGGTCCGAAATGTAGGACCTCTTGACTTGTCTCTTTGGGGTCGCGTGGTTCGGTTCGTTGCGGCCCCGGGTTCGTTTCTCGTTCGGTCGTGCTGGGCGCCGATGCGGTTCGTCCAGGACGTTTCCCCTCGGCTCAGGGAGCTTTACGGACCCGGCTGTGCAGGTCAAGAAAAGATGGAGCCCGGCGGCTAACTCAGTCCAGGAGTTGACGAATTGCGGGCGGCAAGTAGCGATCCGCAAGCACTGTCCCGGCTTCGCTTCTCAGCGCCTGGCTCAGCACCTCGATGTGAAAAGCCACGGGATCGTTTGGGGAAAGCACGACCCAAACTTTTCCCTTCACGCGACAGCAGGAGCTGGTGGGAGGGAATTCGGTGTCTGCAGAGTTCAGGCCGCGCAAGATCCGCACCTCGAGATTCACCTCGCCGGCCAGTTCCAACAGGGCTACCAGGACTTCACTCGACTCCATTCATAGCTCCCGGCCACAGCCCCTTCGCCAACGCGAGAAATGCTTCGGGGTGAATCGTCTCGGCGCGAGCGCGCGGATCGATTGCGAGGCGCTCGAGCACGGCGCGCAATTCGTCGCGCTCGACACCCAGGCCACCGCCGCGCAGGGCGTTCTCCAGGGTCTTGCGTCGCTTGCCAAACGCCGCCCGCACGACGCGTTCGACCTTGCGCAGCTCACCCGGGGCCAGATTCAATCGAGTGTTGGCGCGCACACATACGAATGCGGAATCTACCCGCGGCACCGGAAAGAAGCTCTTGGCGACGAGTTCGAGTCGGCCTTCGAGCTCGACACACAAGTGGTGGAGTACCGCGAACGAACCGTAGTCGCGCGAACCCACCGGTGCGAACAACCGGTCCGCGACTTCCATTTGCAACATCACCGACCAGTCGATCAATGCGTGTCGGTGGTCGAGCAAGCGCCGCATCAGGGGCGTAGCGGATGAAAACGGCAGGTTGGCGACAAGTCGGACGGGGCCGCCTTGCTCTTGTTCGAGCTGTGAAATCAGCGCGCCCAGATCCTGCTTGAGTACATCCGCGTGAAGCAGTCTTACGTTCTCTGGCAGCAGCCCCTCTTCCTGTACCACCCGGGCGAGACCCGAATCGATCTCGAGGCTGAGCACAAACTTGGCGCGTTTGGCCAGGGCGCGGGTCAACATGCCGAGACCCGTACCGACTTCGATGACACTGTCCCCCGCTTCTATGCCGGCTCGCTCGGCCAGGCGTTCGGCAACCTGCGTCTCGACGATGAAGTTCTGGCCCAACTCCCGGCGCAGGTGCAGCCCGTGCTGGGACAGCAACGCTCGGAGTTCGGAGCTGCTCATGTGGTTTCGCTCACCGCATCTGCAATGGCGCTGCGCCAGGGAGTCTCTCCCAGTGGAACCCGGGAAAATGCGTTGAGGTCGATGCCGTCGTGGTAGCCCTCTGCCAACAAGCGCGCTCCCGCGGCCGCAATCATCGCCGCGTTGTCGGTGCACAACTCCCTGGGCGGAAAGACAACATCGAAATCATCTTTCTTGCCCGCGCGTTCCATCTGGTCTCGCAGTCGCCGATTGGCCGCCACGCCCCCGACCACCGCAAGACTCGCAAGTCCTTCGGCCGCAATCGCGCGCCTGGCCTTCAGCACCAGAATGTCGGTGGCCGCAGCTTCAAACGAAGCGGCGAGATCGGCAATCTCTCCCTCGCTGAGCGCGCCCTGCCCTCCGCGTCTTTCCACTTCGATTGCGACGGCTGTCTTGAGACCGCTGTACGAAAAGCCGAGTCCTGGCCTTTTCGACATGGGCCTGGGAAAGTCCACCGCCTTGGGATCACCCTGGACGGCGGCGGCAGCAACCGCTGGCCCGCCCGGAAAGCCCAGGCCCAACAACTTGGCGACTTTGTCAAAGGCCTCGCCCGCGGCGTCGTCGAGGGTTTCTCCCAGGAGCGCCGGCGCACCCTCGGCTTCAACCCGGTACAGCGCCGTGTGTCCCCCACTCACGACCAGCCCGAGATAGGGACGCGTAAGTTCGGGTGCGCAGAGTTCTGCGGCAGTCAGATGCCCCAGCAAATGATGCACACCCACCACCGGAATCCCCAGGCGGTACGCCAGCGCCTTGCCAAAGGAAAGGCCAACGAGCAGCGATCCGACCAGACCCGGCCCTGCCGTAACCGCGACACCGGTGAGATCACTCAGCTTGACACCCGCGCGTTCGAGGGTCAGATCGACGACATCGGAAACTGCGAGCACATGGTCGCGGGAAGCGAGTTCGGGGACGACCCCGCCATAGGGTCGGTGTACATCATCCTGGCCGTGGACCAGACTCGAAACGATCTCGCGCTCGCCACGGACAATGGCGGCGGCCATCTCGTCACAGGAGCTCTCGATGCCGAGAACCATTGAAGTTGCGCGCTGATCTGCCATGGCGGGAATCCGGACTGGGAGTCTACGCCGAGAACGTGCGCACGGAACCCCAAAACCGATCGGCCGGTTCGAGGCGCTGCACACACAGCTCAGTCGTCGCGGCGTTCCTGTTGCTCTTGCTCGGCTTTGCAGTCGATGCAGAGCTGGGCCATGGGACGCGCCTGGATGCGCTTGGTGCTGATATCTTCGCCGCAGCTCTCACACTCGCCGAAGATACCCTGTTCGATCCGATCGAGCGCCCGATTGATTTTCGCCAGAAGACCGCGCTCGCGTTCGCGCAGGCGCCCCTGAAAGGCCAAATTCATCTCTGAGGAAGCAGTGTCGATTTCATCCGGGAAGTCGTCCGGATCCAAATGGATCTCACCGGACAACGTCTTGCGCGCGTTCTCGAGGATCTCGTTCCGCTGTTCCTCAAGGGCCTTCCGAAACTTCTGCATCTCGCGTTTCTTCAACGGATTACCTTCCTGTAGCGGGTAGATTTCGACGGGCTCGCACTATATCGGTTGATGGGCACCGAAGGAAAGACCTTCCAGCACATTCGCTGGAAAGGCATCCGGATCTAGTGCGAAATTTGCGCGAAGATCGGAATTCCCATTGGCCCTGGGGGCACTCGGATACGCCGAAAAGGGCTGCTAGCCCGAGGTGTAGAGCTCCAATTGCCTTTTGGCCTCGGACGACCGAGCAGAATCCGGGTATTCCTTGATGACCCGCTCGAAGGCCCGCTTGGCGGCTTCTCGAAAGCCGGGCCCGAGCTTCAACAGCGACTCACCCTGGCGATAAAGAGCGTCCGAGGCCTTGTTTCCCGCAGGGTAATTGCGAACCACCTCGTCGAAGCGCAAAACAGCCTTCTTATATTCCGCCTGTTTGTAGTAGCAGTCGGCCATCCAGAAGGCGGCGTCGTCGGCGTAGGGCGAAGCCGGATAGGTCTGGAGGAATTCGCGAAACCGTTCCACACAGGTTCCGGTGTCGTCATCTTGCCAGGCGGCGTGCGCGGTGCGGTAGGCCTGAATTTCCGCCGATAGATCTTCGGGCGGTGGCGCATTTTTACCGGCGCCCGCCGACCCTGTCGACAGTGCCGAATTCGCCGCCTTGCCGCCCATCGAGGCGGCGACCGGCGCAGGCGTTGTCTCACTCGCCGCTGAGGTTGCAGCCGGGCTTCCGGCTTCGGAAGCGCCTTCACGCTGGCTGCGCGACTTGATCTGGGCCAGATCCATGCGCGCCCGGCGAGAGTCTGCGAGGGCATCGGCCGCGGCCTTTTCGGCGACTTCGAGACGCCCTTCCAGCGTTCGGAGCTCGTCGCGAAGGCCGTCGATGTCCGCCACGTAATCTGCGATCTGTTCTCGCAACCCGTGGCCCCCGGGCTGGCCGCTCTCCATGTCGGCCACCCGGTTTTCGACTTTGCGAAGTTCGGCCACCGTCACGCAACCCAAACTCGACACGAGGAGTACAACCAGCAAGGCGGCGACCACGCGCCAACTCGTCAACCTGTCCAAGAACTCTGCTTGATTCCGCATCTGACTCCCCCCTTGCATCCCTCGATCCCTTGCTGCCTTGCTGCTGAAATTCGATCGCCGGAGCTTAACCCGGATTTTCCGCTAACGCGGAAATGGACCCCATGCGGGGCTCAAGTTGTCTCCCGAATTTCGCGTCAGGCGCTGCAAATTTTCACCGTTCCTGTCGATCAAGTAGATGTCCGCCGGGCCTCGGCGGGTCGAGCTGAAGGCGAGCTTGCGTCCGTCGGGTGACCAACTGGGAGATTCGTCGCTGCGTCGATGGGTGATCAACGGAACACTCGTGGTTCCGCTTGGATCGACCAACCAGATGTCGAATTGTCCCTCGACCCGGGTTTCGTACGCGATCCACTGCCCGTCGGGGGACCATGCGGGAGAGGTGTTGTAGCTGCCGTTGTAGGTGATGCGTTTGACGTCGCCGCCGTGGCGATTCATCGTGTAGATCTGCGGGGAGCCCGAGCGGTCCGATACAAATGCCAGTCGTTCACCGTCGGGCGACCAACTCGGCCCCACCTCGATTGCGGGACTTTTGGTCAGACGTTTGAGTTTGCCCGTGGCCCGGTGCACGGTGTAGATATCGCTCACACCCCGAATACTGGCCACGATCGCCAGGTAGTCTCCGCTGCGATCGAACACGCCTCGAAACTTTGCAAACCCCGGCAACAGTTCTGGAAACAGCCGTCCCGCGCGCACCTTTCCCCGTGATGTCATGAAGAGTCCGGCGGGACCTTCCTTGGTGTACGACGTGTAGAGGATCCCGCCGGCGTCCGGCAGCCAAGAGGGGAAAGACTTGAGCGAAGGGCTCCTGGTCGCAGCCCGTGCGTGGCGACCGTCGGCGTCCATCACATAGACCTCGCGCTGGCCAGTGCGGCTGGAAATCATTGCAATCTCGGTGGCCGCGCAGCCCGGTGTCCCGGTAAACGCCTCGACGATCAGATCTGCAACGGTGCGGGCCAGTCGCGCCGCTTCCGGGCGCACCCGCGAAACGGTCTTGGACATCAAACGCGTGCAGCGTGCGGTGTCCCAAACTGCGAACTCGACTTCCAGCATGCCGCCGTTCGAGCGAATCTCGCCTTCGACCAGGGCGTCCGCCCCGCCCTGAGCCCAATCCCCGCAATCGGTGCGTCCGCGGTTGCTGAGCGGGGCACTGTTTTCGGGACCGAGAAAGGCCGCGTGATCCAGCGGCAAAAGAACGCCGGTAAACTCGAGCGCTTCGCCGATCACTCCGCGCAGATCGTCGGCCCGCAACGCGTTGGCTGGCAGCGCGAGATCGCGAAAGCGTTGCAGCGCCACGCGAAACGCCGTGGCGCGACCCGGGGAGATCTCGATCAGCGGGTTCTGGGTTTGTGCAGCAGAGAGCTTCGGTGAGAGCGCGAAGCCCATTCCCATTGTGATCACCAACAACACGATTGTCTTCATTTGCAATTGGAGCGCGAGCAACATCAGTTTCCTTCTTCGGGTGTAAAGCGGAACGGCCAGTCTCCGGGTTTGGGGGGGGGCGGCAGTGGACTCGAGCGAATCAGGGAGCGAAGAACGTTGTCGTCCCAATAGGGATCGGTGGATGAGCGAGTGATCTCGGGCCTTCCGAGCACGTCGCCAGTGCTGCTCAGGGTCACGATCAATTCCGTCGATAGCGATCGATTCATGAAGTCCTGGGGTACGCGTAAGTACTGACGGATATGCCGCAGGGTCGCGATCTTCCAAGCCAGAATCACAGGATCTTCCTTGACGCCCGGCGAAGCCGCGGCGTTGTTTTCTGCAACCTCGGTCTGCGCGATCTCTTGCGGCTGCGTTGACGCCACGGGCGCGGGGATCTCCTCGCCCAATTCCTCGCGCAATGCCGCCAAGGCGTCGTCGTAGGCGAGGGGTTTGGGCTTCGGCTTTGCTTGCTTCGACACCGGTGCGGCTCGTTTGGGCAGGATCACCTTTTTGGAGACCGGCGCCGGCTTCGATTGAGCGGGAACCGGCACGGGTGCCGGCGCCTTTGTGGGCGCCGCCTTGCTTCGGGTAGGCGAAACAGGCGCACTCGGCGCACTCGGCATAGACACCATGCGCACAGTAATCACCGAGGGCGAGTACACCGGCTTGGGTTCGGGTGCGATCACGAACAAGAGCGCCACGCCCAGGTGAAGCGCAAAAGAAATCGCGAGCGAGCGCACAAAGGTGCGCTGCTGGACGATGTCCTGGGCTTCAAACCATGAATCGGTGTTCGAGACTGACACCCCCGAATTCACTCCCTTGCCGAGCCACGCGGAGGGGGGACCGCGACACGCGTCGTGCTTCCTGTTCTTCGCTTTGGCAGCTGTTCTCTGTTCGCCTACTTCTCGGGCTCGGTTACGTCTCGGGCTCGGTGATGATTCCAAGTTGCTTCGAACCCGCGTTCTGCGCCGCAGCCATCGCCTTTACGACCGTGCCGTAGGGCGCCAGACGATCGGCTCTCAGGTAGATCTCCTTCGAAGCCCGCGCCTCGAAGATCGCCTTGAGCTTGGACACCAGATTCTCGAGCTTGATCTCACTTTCCCCGAGAAAATACTTGCCGTCCTGCTTGACCGAGAGGATCAATGGATTGTCCTGCACCCGCAGGGCCTGGGTCGTGGTCTCGGGCAGATCGACGTCAATTCCCTGCTGCATCAGCGGCGCCGCAACCATGAAGATGATCAACAGCACCAGCATGACGTCGACAAACGGTGTGATGTTGATCTCGGCACTGGCCCGACGCGAGCGCGTGCTGTTCACGAAAGCCACGGCTATGACCTTTCTCGCTCGGCACTCGCCGCGCGCGTCAGAAATTTGATGTCTTCTTCGAACTCGCTTGCGAAGTGCTCCATCAACTGGACGATCTTGTCGATCCCCGCCGAGAAATGGTTGTAGAAGATGTTCGCCGGGATCGCGGCGAACAGACCGACCGCCGTCGCGATCAGCGCCTCGGCGATTCCCGGCGCGACCACGGCCAGGCTCGCGTTGCCCGTTTGCGCGATCCCCTGAAATGCCTGGATGATTCCGATGACGGTCCCGAACAACCCGATGTACACCGCCGAACTGCCCGTGGTCGCCAAAAACGACAAGCCGCGCTCCAGCAGCTGTGCTTCCCGGGTCGCGGCCCATGCGAGTTGTTTGTGAACCCAGCGCGTCTGGGTCGCATCGAGATCGTGAATCGATGAGCCTCCGCTGCGCCGCGCCAGGCGGCCCATCTCATCGCAGACCGACACAAAGACCGTCGCTACCGGGCTTCGATCGAGTTCCTTGGCAGCCTCGTACGCTTCATTGAATGGCCTTTCGTGATAGATCTCCAGGAAAGCCTCGCTATCCTGGGTGGCCCCGCGAACTTCCTTCCACTTGGACAAAATGATCGCCCAGGAAACCAAGGAGAACGCGAACAAGATGAAGAGAACGAGCTTGACGATTGGACCGGCTTGGAAAATCAAGCCGAAGACGTCGAAGCTCACGTGAAGCCCCCCCCGAGACTCTTAAGAGCAGGGACTGCGTTTCAAAACTCGCAGACCCCCGGATTAATCCCTGGCAACCTCTTTCGAGGTGGCCAGGGAATTCTATAGAAGGGCCTGCGGCGATTCAAGCAACGGCCCGACCACAACGGTTCAACGAGGCAGGACGACTCGCCACGAGGAGAAGACATGCAGATCAAGGTATCTACCGGAACACCCCGCGAGGCGAAGGTCGATCTGCTCGCGGTTCCGGTATTTAAAATCGACAGCAAGAAGAAGCTGCCCGGTTCCCTTGCCAGCCTGGACAAAAGCACCGGCGGGTCGCTCTCCCTGGTGGTTTCCCAGGGAGACTTTCGCGGCACCCAGGGAGAATCGCAGATCATCTACCCGGCCAAGCCCGGCAACGCCAAGCGCATCCTGCTTCTCGGTATGGGCGAGGTCGAGAAATTCGATGTCGATGGCCTGCGCGCGGTTGCGGCCCGGTGCATCCAGGGCGCCCGGACGAAACACGCAAAGAAAATCGCCTTGATCGCACCGAGCGCCAAGGGCGTGCCCCTGGACCAGGCGTGTCAGGCCCTCGCAGAAGGCGCCCTTCTCGGGAGCTACCGGTTCGATTCCTATCTCACCAAGGACGGCAAGAAGAAACCTGCAAGACCCGTCCCCTCTCTTTCCCTGCTGTATGCGCGGTTGACAAAGCCCGCGGCGGCGCGAGCCAGTGTAAAGCGCGGCATCGTCTTGGCAGAATCCCAGAATCTCGCCCGGGATCTATCCAACGAACCCGGCAACGTCATGACCCCAAACGCCCTGGCAAAGGCTGCCCAGAAGATGTCTCGCGAGGTCGGGCTGCGGATCCGCGTGATGGAAGTGCCCGAACTCAAGCGTCACAAGATGGGCGGGATTCTCGCCGTGGGCCAGGGCAGCAGCAACCCTCCGCGGTTGGTGATCATCGAGCACAATCCGCGCTCCGCTTCGAAAGCCGGAACCAAAGCCAAGGGAAGGGCAAAAGCCAAGCCACCCACCATCTGCATTATCGGCAAGGGAATCACCTTCGACTCGGGAGGCATCTCGATCAAAGGGGCGACGAACATGCACGAGATGAAACACGACATGAGTGGCGCGGCCACCGTGATCGGCTTGTTGCGAGCGGTCAAGTTGCTGGGCCTGCCCCACCGGATTGTCGGCATTGTGGCGACGGCGGAGAACCTGCCCTCGTCTACCGCCTATCGACCGGGCGACATCATCACGATGTATTCGGGCAAGACCGTGGAGATCATCAACACCGACGCCGAAGGACGGCTCGTGCTGGCCGATGCCCTCGCCTATGCGGAAAAGACTTATTCGCCGGTCGCAATGATCGATCTCGCGACCCTGACCGGAGCCTGCATGGTGGCACTGGGCGACTGGGCCACGGGATTGATGGGGACAAATCAAGACTTGATCGACCAGGTGCGAAAGGCCGGCGATCGAACCGGCGAATGCGCGTGGCCCCTGCCGTTGTTCGAAGATCACAAGAAGCTGATGCGCGGCACCGTCTCCGATCTCGTCAATGCGGGCAGTCGACAGGCGGGAGCGTCCATGGCCGCGGGGTTCCTCGCTGCCTTTGTGAACAAAACCCCATGGGTTCACATGGACATCGCCGGGACCGGGTGGACTTCGAGGGTCGGAGCCTATCAGGGCCGGGGTGCAACAGGCGTGGGCGTGAGACTCCTGCTCGATTTCCTCGAGCACTGGGAGCCAGTTTCGTAGGACTGCCGGGCCAAGTCATTGTCAACAATTTGTTGCAATCTCACAACTTGCCGCTCACTGTAGGCGCGCCTACTCTCCGGCCGCCTGGCCTCCCGCCGTTGCCAATCGCATCAAGAGACGCGCGATTCGGGAGTTTCATGCGAATCATCTGCATAGTGATGCGCAGAGATACGGAGAGATGCGGAGAGATGCGCTTGCAAGTGGAGAATCAAAGTCGAGAACGACTGAATGACGCAGGCTCCGATCTCGTCTGATTCGAACAAGACTTGATAAAGAATCGCAACCGGCCGACAAGACGGGCCACATGTGCACCAAAGGAGCAGAACAAACATGCTTGCCAATATCACTCGAATCCTGTTTTTGACTGCGGCCATCGCGATCTTCGTTCCGGCGGCCGCGAGCGCTGGCGATGCCGCGGCGGGCAAGACCATCTTCGACATCAACTGCACGACTTGCCACGGCATGCTGGGCAAGGGCGACGGAGTGCTTTCGGCAGCGCTCAACCCCAAGCCGAGAGATCTTTCGAGCGGTGAATTCAAGTTTGATACCGATGGTGACGGTAAAGCCGGCACCGATGTCGATCTGAAGAACGTGATTACCCAGGGCGCAATGGCGTTCGGGGGGTCTCCGCTGATGGCACCGTGGCCCGCACTGGCCGACTCCGACATCGCCAATGTGATCGCGTACATCCGCACACTGTCGAAGTAGAATCTACGCCGCACAGGATCGATAAGCGGGATCGGACACAGCGCCGATCCCGCTTTTTGCTCTCTGCTATGCTCGAATTGTGAGCGGCAAAATTTCTCCGAAGGCTTCGAAGACCGATTCGTCGAAGACCGATCCGTCTACGCCACCCAGTGGGGTCGAAGTCCTCGACTCTCTCGAACCGCCCCCCCAAACCGCCAAGCGGGACAGCGGCACCACCATCGACGTCGAAAGCGGCGAGATCGACGACGCAGAATTCTCCCCATTGGACGAGGCGGAGGGCCTGCCCGACAAGACGGGCGATGCAGACGACCTCCAGCACGACACGCCGGCCCCACTCTCCGCCCAGGACGCAGGCACAGACCCGCTGACGCCACCCGCCCGGGGCTCCGCGACACCTCCGCCCCGCACCTCCACGAGTTCTGCCCTCGAGCCGGTATCGGCCCTCAACGCCTACATGAACCAGCTCGCCAACCACGCGCCGATCACCCGGGAAGAAGAGCACGTCCTGGCTGTGCGCTGGGTCGAGGAAGGCGACGTCGATGCCGCGCGCCAGATGGTGCTCTCGAATCTGCGCCTGGTCGTGAAGATCGCCATGGAGTACCGGCGCGCCTGGACCAATACCCTCGATCTGATTCAAGAGGGCAACGTCGGGCTGTTGGAGGCCGTACAACGCTACGACCCCTATCAAGGGGTGAAGCTCTCCTCGTATGCGGTCTATTGGATCCGCGCCTACATCCTCAAATACATCCTCGACAACATGCGCAGCGTGCGGCTCGGAACGACCCGCGCAGGACGAAAACTGTTCTTTCGCCTCAACAAGGAAAAACGCGCCCTCGAGCTCGAAGGCTTTGATGTCACCCCCAAGCTATTGGCGGAACGACTCGATGTCCACGAAGACGACGTGGTCGCGATGGAAGCGCAACTCGCGCGCCCCGATCTATCGCTGGACGCGCCGCGCTTCGACGACTCCGGCCGCGAAACCTTCGGCGATTCGATCTCGGGCCCGGGCGTCGGTGCCGAAGAAGAGGTTGGGCGCAGGGAAATGCGCGTGGTGTTCCGCAAAGCCATCGACAAATTCAGCGGTTCGCTCGGCGAGCGCGACCTGCAAATCCTCACCGAGCGCATCCTCGCGGACGAGCCCCGCACCCTCGCCGATATGGGAGTGGAATTTAAAATCTCGCGCGAGCGCGTGCGACAACTCGAAGCCCGCATCGTGAACTCCCTGCGAGAGTTCATGAAGGAAGAGCTGGTGGACTTCGAGCTCTACGCCGCCGAATCCGACGAGTGAGACCGAAGCCCAGGCAGCGACGCGAATGGGGTGTTCGAACACGTCACTGGCTCGCATGCAGCGCGGTGCTGATCACCGCCATCGCCTGCGAAGCGGGACAGACTGCCCCGCTGGCTCCTTCGATCACCATCCGCGACCAGTGGGTCCAACTCGAAATTGCCCGCACCGAGGCTGAAAAAGCCAAGGGCCTCGGCGACCGAGATCGTCTCGACTGGGGCCAGGGCATGCTCTTCGAGTATTCCGCGCCGGGGTTTCCGCGGTTCTGGATGAAGGACATGCGCTTCGATATCGACATTGTCTGGATCCGAGATTTTCGGATTGTGGATATTTCCCATCGGGTCAAACACTTCCCCGAGGGACCGGGCCCCACCATTCGGCCTCGCGAGTTGGTGGATACCGTCCTGGAAGTCCCTGCAGGCTTCGCACAGGCCCACCGCTGGCGCCTGGGCGACCGGGTGACGCTGTCAGGTGTCGCGCCCGGGGTGCCGAGTTCTGCGCCCTGAGCGAATTCGAGCGGGCTTCGGTCAAGCCCCGCTGCGGATCGTCCGATCGGATCCGCATGCAGAGTCCACGCAGAATCATGCTCTTCTCACCGCCTTTGCCCCCGATCGCGCTAAGCCAGGATCACCCGATCATCATCGGTCGCCAGGCCGACTGCGATCTCTCACTCAAGCACAGCGATGTTTCCCGGCGGCATGCTGAAGTGAGTTACGAGAATGGACACTACGTGTTGCGCGATCTCGGCAGCACCAACGGGACCTTCTTGAACGGCAAAGAGATCACCACCCCGTCGACGCTTTCACCCGGGGACAGAATTGAAATGGGCTCGCGGATCGTCACCTTCTGCGAGTTGGACGCCGATATTCTCGACGCGCCACAGCCTGTCGACCCGGCCCAGACGATCATCGCGGATCGCTCCATGGTCAACGAAACACTCGCCGGCGATCTCTCCCAGATCCCACCCTCTGCGGTGCTTCAAGTCCTCGAGATGGGACGCAAGAGCGGCATCCTCGAAATTGATGCCGAAGAACACTCGTGCAAGCTCTGGTTCCACGATGGCATGCCGATCCACGCCGAGTCCGAAAGACAATCCGGGTTCGACGCGGCCCTCAGCATCGTCAATCTCGAAACAGGCCACTTTCGATTCGAAGCACAGAGCGTGAGCATTGATGCCACCATCGCGTGCTCGGTCACCGAACTCTTGATGGAAGGCTGCCGCCTGCTCGACGAAGCGCGCGCCTAGCCCTCGGCGAGTAACCCGCGCACCCGAGACCGTGGCGAGATCAGGATCCGATCGCCGGAAATTCGTCGAGGATCGATTGTCGAATCTGTTCATCCAACTCATCGGTATCCATTCCGATCGCTTCGTGTAGCGCCTGATCTACCGAGAACCCGTCCCCGATCCGCGAAAGCATCCGCGCCCGCTGCAGCTTGGTGGTGTGGTCGTCGATGTACGCAATGGCAATGACGGACTCGAGATACGCCGCGCGAGCATCTTCGTCGGAAAGCCCCGAGAAACTCGGTGCGATTGAGCGTAGGGGAATCCAGTTGCCCTCTTCTATTCTGGTGCGCAACGAGATGCGCTCGCTGCGAGTCGAGGCTTCAAAGCTGCGCGAGCGACGCTCCATGCGTTCGGCCAGGCCTTCGTTGAGCCAATAGGGGCGATCTCCGCCGGTCTGCTCCCGATACACCGCATGGGTGTACTCGTGATACAAAAGCGAGCGCATGGCACCGGAGGGATGCGCGGGGGATGTGACGTGAATTCTGCCGTCGAAGAAGCCCACCGTCTGGAACGAAAAGCGATGGCGATGAGCCTGGAGGTAGGCGGCTTTGCCGTACAGCACTACGCCGAGGGGTTCGAGCGGCGTCACCCCGATCTGGTCCGAGACGTCTGATCGCGCCTGTTCGAGATAGCGCAGCACGGTCTCCGCGTACTTGCGATCGAGGGTGCCGAGCTCGGAATCGAGTTCGAGTCTGAAGTTCGCCGTCTTGATGCGAACGAATTCGAGTGGATCGCGCTCGATGTCGGGGTCGACCAACTGGCGTTCGTCCCCGAGTTCGACCAGACGTCGGCGGGCTCGCTCTTTCCAGATCTCGAGATCGTCTCCCGCCAATTCGAGAAAGCGAACGAGATTTTCTTGGGCGCTCCCGTAGCGCCCGCGCTGGCGATCGAGGGATGCCAGGTACCAATAGGTTTCGGGCCGCTGCGGAGCCATCCGCTGCAGGCTGCGCAGGGTCGCGGTCGCCCGCGCTGTTTCCCCCCGGCGCACGTCCTGGGTCGCACCCCGGAGCAGTCGCGCGACGCGATCGCTTTCTCGCCCGGAGTGCCCCGGCGGCGTCGACGTCGCGGGGCCGAGAATATCGTCCTTCCACAAGCCGCGCAGTGAATCGATTTCGTCGCTCGTTGAATTCCGCTGCGCCTCTGGGACGCCCGCCGAATTGTCGGTCAGATGCGTGACCCCGGCGGCGTCGATCCAGATGAATGTTTCCGCCGAAACCGGTGAGGCGAGGCCCGCGAACACTGCCAGGAGAAACAGGATCAGAACTCGATCCGCGCCAAGCCCCCGGTGCTGAGCCATGCTCGCCCGGACCCGCGGATCGCAGGGGAAGGAGAACGCCATGACCTGCGAGAAGCTGCCCATCTAGAACGTTTCGGCGGCGCCTCAGCGAGTCTTGACGGCCTCTGCGGCGAGATGCCCAAGTTCGGGCAGGATCAGCTTCTCCATGGCGAGTCTTACTGCCCCTCGGGAGCCCGGGATCACGAAGACCACCCTGCCCTTGGCCAGCCCGGCGATCGCCCGGGAGAGCAGCGCGGCCGAACCGATGTCCTCGTACGAGAGTTGCCGGAAGAGTTCCCCAAAGCCGGGGATGATCCGCTCGAGCAGGGGTTCGACGCTCTCGGGTGTAACGTCGCGGGGCGCCACGCCAGTTCCCCCAGTCAAGATGACGGCGCCAACCCCCGCACGCTCGAGCGCCCCGCGAACCCCAGCCGCGATGGCCTCGGGCTCGTCCCGCACGATTTCCCGGGCGCTCACCTTGTGATCCAGCTTTTCCAGCATCTCGGCTACCAAAGCTCCACCTGTATCGGTTTCAAGGGTGCGGGTGTCGCTCACCGTAATCACGACGACTTGCACCGAGACCGAGGCCGCTGCGCGATGGTGATGCTTCGCGGATGAAGGCGCGACTTCCCCTGCTTCTGTGCCGTCTTCTGTGCCGTCGTGCGCATGCTTGTGACTCATGCGTGATCGTCCACCCAATATTCTCCGTCGGTCGCCACTTCCTTCTTCCAGATCGGGACCGTTACCTTGAGTGTATCGATCGCAAAGCGACAGGCTTCGAAAGCTTCCCCGCGGTGGGGAGCGACAGCGACGACGACGACCGCCGCCTCACCAATTTCCAGGTGTCCGGTGCGATGCGCGATGGCGACTCGACTGCCCGGCCATTTCTCTGCGGCCTGGGCGACGATCTTTTCCATTTCGAGTTCGGCCATCTCGGGATAGGCCTCGTATTCGAGGTACTGAATGGATCGCCCGCGGGCGTGATTGCGCACGTTGCCCACAAAACTCACCACGCCTCCCGCGTCGGGCCCGGCGACTCGCGCCACCACCTCGGCCTCGTCCAGCGGAAGCTCGGAGATCGTGCACCGCTTCGGCGCTTCGGCGCCTCCGGAAACCGGCGGTAGAAAGGCCACCACATCACCGTCGCCGAGCGCTGCATCATCGCTGCAAATTTCAAGGTTGAGCGATACGGCGAGACGGTCTCCCAGGCGTTCGAAGCTGGGGTAGCGCTCGGCCAGTTGGGTTCGCAACGCCGAAACCCGGGTGCCCTCGGCAAGTTCGAAATCGAGCTGCTTTGCGCCGACCTCCTCGCGCAGGGAGCCGAACAGCTTCACGATGATTCCGATTTTTCCGGGGTTTTCAATCGATTTTGTCATGGCCCTATAAGCTACCGCTGACCCGGATTTGCCTCAACGCACTCGGCCGATTAGCCGATTCAATCCAGATGGAACTCCAGACCCGTCGGATCACGCTCAAGCAAGTCGAGGCAGTGCTGGACCGCCTGCGTCCCGGACTCATTGCCGATGGGGGCAATGTAGAACTAATCGGAGTCGAAGCAGATGGTACGGTGCGAGTCTCGATGCAGGGCGCGTGCGCCCAATGTCCGGCCCAGACCAGCACCCTGCGCGTCGGCCTCGAAGAACCCCTGCGCAAAGCCTTGCCAGGGATTTCGGCGGTCATCCCCGTCTAATATATCAGAACCGGATTCCCCAGAGAGCCCACTGGGGTTGCACGGCGCTTCGGACTCCAGAATCCTCTCGCCGCGGGGGGCACGCCCCCGACCGCGCAATTGTTTCGGAGGATCCCCATGGCCATGCGCTCGGAAAGCAAGCGAGGGAGCAAGACCCGGGCAAAGAAGAAAGCCAGCAAGAAAGCCGCGAAAAAGAAGGTCGCCAAAAAACTGAAAAAGAAGCTGAAAAAGACGGCGAAAAAGCAGGCGACAAAGAAAGCAACCAAGAAGAAGTCGACCCGGAAGTCGACTGCGAAGACCAGGGCCAAGGCCTCAGCACGGAAAAAGAGCGCGCCGGTCTCGCGAGACAAGCGCCCCATTTCGGTCATGAGACTCTTCCCGAAACGAATCGGCACCGTGTCCCACTACTACGCCCAATCGCAGGCAGCGATCGTGCGGCTCGACAGCGGCGCACTCCATGTGGGGGACGCGATCCACATCCGTGGACATACGACGGATTTCTACGAACGAGTCGAAGAGTTGAAGGTCGACGATCGCACGGTCGATGCCGCGCGCGCCGGACAAAGTGTAGGCATTCGGCTCACCAGAACCGTCCGCGAGAACGACGGGGTCTTTCTGCTGTCGGAGTGACCGAGGCGCTATGAATTCGTCTGTGGGCTCGGGTTCGGCTGCGGGTTGGGAATCGCTTTCAGATTGCTGTTGGCTCGGGCACCGGCCTTGCCCATGGTCAGCGAACCGTTGAAGATCGCGCCCTTTTCGATCACGATCGATGGCGATTCAATATCGCCATCCACCTGGGCACTCTTGTGCAGGATGACATTCTCAGTGGCGTGGATATTGCCCGTGACGGTGCCACTCACGATCACAGTGGGCGAGTGGATGATCGCCTCGATCGTGCCACTCTCGCCGATAACCAGGGTATTCTCACTCGAGATCTCCCCCTTGAATCCGCCGTCGATACGCACCGTGTCCTTGAAGCTGAGCTTTCCTTCAAAGACGGACCCCTGGTCGATGAACGCCGAAAGGTTGGCCGATCCGCCGCCGCTATTCGATCCTGACACATTTTCCTCTTCTTTCGATCGACCGAATCCACTGATTGCCATGGGGTCCCCTCTTTGGTGGTAGATGCAATCTGATTCGGGTCGGGAGCCGGCAAGCTTGAGCCCAAAATTGCGGAAACCTTTACAAATGGGGTATTTGAGTTGAAATCTGCGCTGGCGTGAGGCCGCAGGGCGAAGTGCTACATTGCGCGGCCCATGGCCGATTCCCCGGCGCAAGCCCAGATCTTGCTCGACCGCGCCATCGCAAGTGGTCGAATTCACTCCGCGTATCTCCTGTCTGGACCCTCGGGCATTGTCCGGGGCGCAGCACTTCGGTTTGCCCGGGCCCTGGTCTGTCGGGGAGACGAAGCGCGGCCGTGTGAAAGTTGCTCCGAGTGCCGGCGATCCAGCGAGGCCGAAGATCCCGTGGAACTCGACGGCAGCGGCAAGAAGGGGCCGCTCTTCCGTCATATCGGCGATCACCCCGATTTGTATTGGATAGACAAGGGAGCTGAGGGAACCCGGGTGCGGATCGGACAAATCCGCGCAACCCAGCACGCGTTGCGCCTGGGTTCCAATGAAGGGGGATATCGCGTCGCCGTGATCGCCGACGCGGAGTGGCTGAACCAGGAAGCCCAAAACAGCCTGTTGAAGCTGCTCGAAGAACCGCCGGATCGCACTTGCCTGATCCTTGCAAGCACGAGCACCGCGCCGCTTGCCGCCACCATTCGCTCGCGCTGCCAGAAAGTGCGCTTTCCCGACGACCACAGCAGAGACTTGCGCGGGGGCGAACTCTCCGAAGACCGCGCCCGAGTACTCGGCCGCTTCGATCGCATCCGGGAGTCGGGTCTTCCCGATCTGCTCGATTGGGCCGAAGAGTATCGCGGCAATCGCGCCCGGGCGGCCGAAGACGTCGAAGTCTTGCTCGAGATCGGTTCGGGCTGGCTCAACGAACAGACTCGCAACGCAATCGATGTGGGACGCCGGGACCTGCGCGTCCAGCTCGATGCCTACAAGGCGCTTGCCAAGTGCCGCAAAGATCTGGTCCAGCGCAATGCCAACCCCCAGATGGTGGCGGAAAGAGCGCTTTTGGCCGTGCGCAAGAGCGTGACGTAGCCATGTGGTTCGATAGTCACTGCCACGTCGCCGCGAGCAAGTTCGACGAAGATCGCGACGATGTCCTCTGCCGCGCCGAGCAGGCCGGTGTCGACACCCTCATCGCAATCGGATCGGGTTACGGCATCGCGGGCAACGCGGCCGCAGTCGCGTTGGCCGAACGCTGTGCCAACGTATTTGCCGCGGTCGGGGTGCACCCGCACGAGGCCCACGAACTCGACGACGACAACCGCACGGCGATTCGCGGCTGGCTCGCACACCCCAAGGTCATGGCCCTCGGCGAATGCGGCCTCGACTACCACTACATGAATTCGCCCCGGAAGACCCAGCTCGCCGTCTTCCGCGAGCAGATTTCCCTGGCTCGCGAATTGAACCTGCCTGTCGTCATTCACGTGCGCGGCGACGAGCCCAACGCCTACGACGAACTGCTCGAGATCTGGATCGAGTTGGGAGAGGGAGAGCTGTCCGGTGTGCTCCACTGCTACACCGGCACCCTGCCCTTCGCGAAGCGCGCCATCGAGCACGGCTTCTACGTCTCGTTTTCCGGCATCGTCACCTTCAAAGCCAGTGCAGCCTTGCGCGAGGTCGCGGCGGGGCTGCCGCTGGACCGCTTGATGGTCGAAACCGACGCGCCCTTCCTCGCGCCTGAAGGACACCGCGGGCGACGCAACGAACCCGCTTGGGTCGCCCGGGTCGGTGAAACTCTCGCCTCGCTTCACGAGGTCGCGGTGGACGAGATCGCGCGAACGACCAGCCGCAATGCGCGCGAGTTCTTTCGCCTCGAAGCGAAGGGATCGCAAGCGTGACCGAGGGCAAAGAACCCTCCAACCAGGGCAGTGCCGGTGGCGACGCCTCCCCAGAGACCTCGGACGCACTGCTGGCATTGGCCGAACGCCTGGCCCGGGAAGCCGGTGCGATTCAACGGGATCGCTACGAAAGCGAACTCGAAATTCAAACCAAGAGCGCGGCGATCGATCTCGTTACCGAAGTCGATCGACAATGCGAAGCGTTGATCGTCTCCGGGATCCGAAGTGAGCGGCCGGAAGATGCCATCCTCGCCGAAGAAGGCGGGTCTCGGGAACAAGTCTCGGCGGATTGGCGCTGGATCGTCGATCCATTGGATGGCACCGTGAACTTCGCCCACGGTTTTCCTCGCTTCTGCGTCTCGATCGGCATCGAATACCGGGGCCGGCGCCAGGTCGCCGTGGTCTACGACCCGCTACTCGACGAGTGCTACCGAGCCGTGCGCGGCCAGGGCGCATTCCTCGGCCCGCGAAGGCTGCGGATATCGAACGCAAACACGATCGGAGAGTCGCTGGTCGCCACGGGCTTCGCCTACGACGTACACCGCAGCGGCGCCGACAACCTCCAACATTTCGCTCGCATGCTCAAGGCCGCGCGGGGGATCCGGCGCGACGGGAGTGCGGCGCTGGACCTCTGTTATGTGGCGGCGGGCAGACTGGACGCCTACTGGGAGTTCAAGTTGCATCCGTGGGATGTGGCCGCGGGCTTCTTGATCGTCGAGGAAGCCGGCGGAAAAGTGACGGACCTGGCCGGAGCACCTGTGCCGAGTTCGGGAGTGGAAGTCGTGGCCAGCAACGGTGCGGTTCACGACGAGTTTCTCAGCCTGTTGTCTGCTTGAAGAAGTTCAAGGCCGACGCCCAGCTCAATTTGGAATCGGTGACGGCCCCGAGCACGGGTCTTACTCGACTGCGGGTTCTTCGACTGCCGCTGCCTCGACCGCGGGCACCAGGAAGCGGGCTCGAAGGGCGTCGAGGGAGATGGGGATCTGTTCGGCGAGGGCGGCGTCGAGTCGATAGACCACAGCTTGCCCCAGCGCCTTTGCGAGGATGCCAGCGTCGGGGTCGAGTGTGCCCAGGCTCACTTCGGCAAGCAGTTCGCGCGACGCATCGTAGGCCCGGAGCGTGACTTGTGCCGGGAAAAGCCCGAACGCTGCGAGCGCATCGTCACTTGCGTTGTCCGCCACCACCGAAACCGCCTCGAGCCGGGCAAACTCGGCAATCAAACCGGCGGCGGCGCCCGCAACCCACTCGTCTCCCACAGCCTGCCAACCCGTCGCAACGCGATCGACCTGCACGCTCTCCATTTGCGATGAATTCGATTCGACTTGAACGTTGAAGATCAACTCGAACGACTGCACGTCCAGGGTTTCGAAGTTGGAGAGTTCCTTGAAGCGAAACGAAAACAGCTCTCGGGGAAATCCGTCGATGCGCGAGCGAGGCACGCTGTAGAGCACCCCCGGATACCCAGCGCGCACGAGGTAGTCAGCGCCGTCGGGATCGCCCAGCACCAGGAACCCCACTTCGAGCGAATGTCCTTCGGTTTCCGAGGGCGTTTCTTCGTCGAGACCTTCTTCGTCGAGACCTAGACGCAGGGTGTAGTACGGCTCGGCGGCTCTATCTTCCTCGACATCATGATCGACGTCATGATCGACGAAACCCTCCGCCCTCAAGAAGGCGACATCGGAAAGCAGGTCGTCCACCGTCTTTGCGTCCGCGGGTCCCGAGATCCCCGTCGGATTTACAATCTCCCAACCCGCTTCGGATTTGCGCAGCGTCACACTCCCTCCGGGCCACCCCGCGACGACACGATTGACCCGAGCGCGATCAAAGCGCAAGACACGCCGATCGCGCAGGGAATCGAGATCCCGGGCGAAAGAGCCCACCCGGAACAAAGCGACGCTGTACACCGTGTCGGGGTCGCCGCCTCGTGCAACGTAGACGTTGCCACCCACGGGCGTGTCTGCACCGATCTCGAGGGTGTAGCTTTGCTCGCCTACCCAAAACTGAATTCGCTTGGCGGATCTGCCGAGTCCGTAGATTTCGGGGGCACCGGCGGCCTCGATTTCAGATTCACTCTTGAGGTTCGCCAGGGTACTCGCGATGGCGTCCAGGTTGACGTCATCACCGGGAAAATTGACCGGCCTTTGGATGAGCCAGCCGTCACTCGCGCGAACGCTCCGGAAGGGGCGATCGTCCTGGGTGCGGAATTCGAGGGTATCGATCTCCCCGGCGACGACGTCGGGAAAGATCCGCCGACTCTCGGCCGCAGCGTCTTCACGCCCGGCTTCGCCCTTGATCTCGTAGAGGTAGACGAAGGCCCCCAGCAGGACAGCGACGACGAACAGGATCGCGGTAGTCCGCGGCTGCATCGGGTCAACTCGCCGGGCGCTTGCGTCGCATCCACCAGGACAACACGCCCGCAACGGCGATCAGTTCGGGAATGACGAACAGGGAGAGAAGTTGAATCCGCAGGAATGATCCACTGGTCATGCGAAAGCGGGAAGCGCGGGAGATGGGTGGGCGAATCGCGATCTGGTCCGAATCGTCCACCAACCAGTTGACCGCGTTGACGAAGAGGTCGCGGTTCTGATAGTTGCCAATCAGTTCGTTGCTGGCGAAGTCACTGTCGCCAACGACGACAATCCGCGCCCGGGCCGGCGCGTCCCCGTCCTGCCCTGGCTCGCTCCCCTCGACTGCAATTTCGCCGGCCACCATGACGGAAATGGGACCGACAGTATCTCCCGCATCATATTGTGCCTTGCCCGTCTGTGTCCAGGATTCGAGATCGGTTTCGGCCCAGGACTCCTCGCCGGTAAAGACGATGGCTTCGAACTCCGTCGCGCCGTCGACGACCCCTACGCTTCGCGCCAGGTGGAAGATTACGGTGTCGCGCATCTTTGCAGTGATGGGGTGATTGGCGAAGCGACCGGCGAAAGGCGAAGTCGCCTGTCCGAAGAGCGCCAGGCGCGCATCGAACACGACGTCCTCTCCGACCTCCACACCGAGGACCCGAAGATCTTCTGCAAGGTCGGTATTGGCCCGCGGATCGAGCAAGACCATGACGGAGCCGCCGCGATTTATGTAGGCCGTGAGCGCCTCGTGCTCCGGGTCGAGCAGCGGGCGAGTGGGTCCGGCGACGACAACCAGATCCGCGTCTTCGGGAACAGCGCCAACCGAAGCCAGGAACAGCGACTCGACGGTGTAGGTTTCGTTCTGCAGGGCCGCCACCGCCTGTCCATATCCCGGCCCCTCCCCTGCGCCCTCGCCTTCGATGGGACGCTCGTTGTGGTTCTCGAGGAAGTAGATCTTTCGCCCCTCTCCCCGGCTCAGCTTGAGCAACCCGTTGGTGATTTCGGATTCGCTGAAAGTGTCGAGATCGAGATGCGCAGCGCCGATCGCGAGGCGCACCAGGCCGCGGGTCAAAGCTTCGGGTTCGATCCCGAACGCCTGGACGAGGTCCGGCCGGCGGTTTGGATCGGCAAACTCGAGTTGGATCTTGTCGCTCTCGTGGGCGTATCGATCGAGCAGATTTCGCACGGGCGGCGCATCCCCGGCGTTGAAGAAGGCCGTGATCTGCACGTCTTGCTCGAGCCGTTCCAGCAGTTCGAGAGACTGTTCGGAAAGGGTGTTGATCTTCTGTTCGGTCCAATCAAAGCGCTTCGAGTAGCGAGTAGACACGAAGGCCAGCATGCAGAGAATCGCCAGGGTAAGTGCTGTCCCGAGCAGCGCACTGACACCGTACCTTCCCACCCGGCGCGCTTCCCCCGAAGCCATGCGCTCGCGCAACGCGTCGAGGCTCGATGCCACGGCGCTCCCGAGCAAAATCACACCAATGACCAGATTCGCCAGCACCCATGTGAAATCAGTGACTGGCTGAAACAGCGCCAAGATCGCGCTCAAGAGGCCAAAGCACAGGGCAACTCCGCCGAGGGCACCGAGCAATGCAGGCCAACCCGTCATCTCAGCGCCACCTCACACTTTCGAGCGCCGCCTTCGACATCACCATGCAAATTGCAATCACGACGGCGAAGTAGGCGAGATCAACCGTGTCGATGACACCGGTCATCAGCGCTTCGAAGTGGGGCCCGGTCGAGATGTAGCGGACCGTGGGACCGATCCCGATGCCCCCGCCCCCAGAGTCCCCGCCAATGCCGACCTCCACGATGAACGGAAGCATCAAGCCGATGACGAGCAGCGCAACCATGGTCATGACGAAGGCAATGAGTTGGTTCTTGGTCAGCGACGAAGCCAGCGCCCCCACCGCCACGTAGGTAAAGCTCACGAGCAACAGTCCAAGCAGGCCCGTGAGGGTCTTGCCAACCTCGGGTTCGCCGTAGACGAAGAGGATCCCCGGGAAGAAACCGACGATGGCGGTCATGAGAAAGACGAAGGCGAAACCCGCCAAAAACTTCCCGACCACGATCTCCCAGATCCGAATCGGAGAGGTGTAGAGAAGCTCGTCGGTGCCGTTTGCCTTTTCGTTGGCGAAGAGTCCCATGCTGACCGCGGGAACGAGAAACAGCAGAACGATCCACATCGAACCGTAGAACGGCATGATGAGATGGTCGTTGAGATTCGATTGCGCCAGAAACCCTTCGGAGCCGTAGCGACTCGCCTGCTCGAGTTGTTGATCGAAACCGATCAGGCTCGAAAGGAAGAAAGTTCCCGCGAGTACCGACCACAACGTCAATACCACATACGCGACCGGCGAAACAAAGAGCGAACCCAACTCCCGCTGGGCAATGGCGAGTACATGCCTCATATGGCGGCCTCTCCACTCACCGGCTCGGCTGCTGCATCGCCCGCGACCTCGTCGCGCGAAGTCACCCGGGCGAATACTTCTTCGAGGCTCTGACCGGCGCCGATGATTTCTGCAAGCGGTTGATCCACCACTTTGCGGCCTTCATTGATCAAAATGATGCGCTCACAAATCGCCTCGACTTCGTTCAAAATGTGCGTCGAGAGAATCACGGTGTGGCGCGCCTCGCCCCGCTCGGGGGAGGCGAGATCGGAAATCAGGCCGCGAATCTCTCGAATCTGAATCGGGTCGAGGCCCACGGTGGGCTCGTCGAGAATCAACACCGGCGGATTGTGAACGATCGCCTGGGCGAGACCGACTCGCTGGCGAAAGCCCTTGGACAAGTCGCCGATGACGCGTTTACGGACTTCGCCCAGACCGCAGCGCAAAAGAGCGCGGTCCACCGCGTCTTTGCTCTCGCTCCGGGGCACGTCCTTGATCTTTGCAACAAAGCGGAGGTAGCCGAGTACGGTCATTTCCGGGTACAGCGGCGGATTTTCTGGCAAGTAGCCGACGGCAAGTCTGGCAGCGAGGGGTTCGGCGAAAATCTCGTGTCCCGCGATATACGCGGTGCCGTCAGTCGCCGGGAGAAACCCCGTGAGCATGCGCATCGTCGTCGTCTTGCCGGCACCATTGGGCCCCAGAAAGCCAACAATTTCGCCTTTGTTGATCGTAAACGAGAGATCCGACACGGCTTCGACATCGCCATAGCGTTTCGAAAGGTTCCGCGCCTCAATGGCTGACAACTGAATATTCCTCCGACACCTGGCTCCAGACCAGAAGCGATGACTCATGGATCAACGCGCAACATTCTGGGCGCCGAAGCATAACGACAACTTCGCGGAAGTCGCTACTTCGATTCCGGTATTTCTCGCTATCGCCGCGAGTTCCGGCGAGATCTGCCACTTCGCCGGCACTGCGTTCTAGCTGCGCGATACCCTCCCAATCGCGTGTCCACGTTCAGCATTCGATCAATTTTGACCGAATAGATGATATGCTGTGCAGAGGAGTTCAGCGCGAATGAAAGAAAACACGACCCACTGCGATCGTTCGGCGCATTGGCGCCCCAGGGCGCTTGCCCTCGCTTCGCTGACGGCACTATTGCTCGCAATGGGAGCTGCGCCCCCTCCCCCGGCGGAAGCGGGCTCAACCGCTCGAGCATCCGTAGTGGCGGCTGCAATCGATGGCCGGACCCTGTCCCAAAAAATTCAAGCCGCCTACTGGCGAGGTCGTATGTGCACCACTTCAGCCTGCAAGGCAGCGCAACCCAGCTCATTTGCTCATGTCGCTTCGTTTGGCCTGGCGGCGTTCGGCGGCGCCTGGATCTACCGTCGCCGAGCCGGCTAATTCAACCGACCCTTGACTGCGGGTAGCCACAGCATGCGTGTAGCCCTGATCGTGGAGCGCTTCGAGGCAACGGGTGGGGGTGGTGAGCGGGTTGCCTGGAACGTCGCCCGCGAACTGGTGCGGGCCGGCGACGATGTGCATGTGTTGTGCCGACGCGGAGACGACGCCCCGGGGCTCACGGTCGAGCGACTTGCGACGCCGAACTTTTGGCAGCCCCTGCGGGTCCGCGCCTTCGACCGCAACGTGCGCCGGGCCCTCGGGCGCGGCAACTTTGACGTCGTCCACTCCTTCAGTCGCACACTCACCCAAGACATCTTCCACGCAGGAGGCGGCAGTCACGCGGACTACATGCAGAAGACCTACGGGAGCCGAGGCTCGAAGCTTCGCTGGTTTTCACCCCGTCACCGAACGCTGCTCTCGCTAGAACGTCGAATCTTCGAAGACCCAAAACTCATCGCTCAGTGCGTGTCAAAAATGGTTCAACGAGAGATCGCCACTCGCTACGGCGTTCCCGAAGTACGACTGCCCGTAATTTATTGCGGCGTCGACCTCGAACGCTTTGCGCCGGAACGTCACGCGAGTGACCGGGACACGATTCGCTCAATATTCGGTGTCGGAGATGCGACCGTGTGGCTGTTCGCCGGATCGGGTTGGCAGCGCAAGGGGCTCGACATCGCGATCGAAGCGTTGGCCGGGGTAGCAGACCCGAACACACAGCTCTGGGTTGCCGGCAAAGACGACCCCAGGCGTTGGCGTGCGTTGGCCGCGCATCATGGGGTCGAGAATCGCACGCGGTTCCTGGGCGAGCGCTCCGATCTCGAACGCTACTACGCGGCGGCCGACGGATTCTTGCTGCCTACCCGATACGATGCATTCGGTCTGGTTTGTCTGGAAGCTGCCGCCGCCGGACTGCCGGTGGTGACGAGCAAGAATGCAGGCGCCGCCGAACTATTCGAATCCTGCGGCGAGGTGGTCCATGCTTCAGAAGACGCGATGGCCTATGTCCGGGTCATGAACGACCTCGCCCGCCCGGATAAGCGGGCGGAACTGGGGGCCAGGGCGCTGGCCATGGCGCGCCAACACGATTGGGGCCAACACGTGGCCAGATTGCGGGCTCTCTACCAAAGTGTTTCGCGCTGACGATACAGAGATCAGGCGGTGAAGAAACGGTGAAGCAGCCATGAAGTCGAATTGGATCTCGGGCGACGCCGATCTCGGGGCCGCAATCGATCGCTGTATCGAAGATCCAAGCCGACACGGCGGCGAGATTCTCGCGCGTTCCGCGTATCGCCGGGTCATCCGCGTCGAACTCGAGGCGGCCCCGTATCCGATCGTGGTCAAGGAGTTCTTTCCCGATCGTGTGAGACGCACCGCCGCCAGCCGGGCGCTGGCGGGCCTGCGGCGACTCGCCGGGCGAAGCCCAGCGGAGCGCGAATGGGTGGGGCTGCAACGCCTTCATCGAGCCGGAATCTCCGTTCCCGAGCCCCTTGCCTACGCCCGGCGAGCCGGCGGCGCCAGCTTGATCGTGACCCCGTACGTCGCAGGCGCCAGAACCCTCGACCAGTCCCTCGACGGCTATGGCTTCGAAAAGCGCAGAATCATGCGCGGGGTGGGCGAGCTGATCTTCCGGCTACACGAAGAAGGCTTTGTCCACGGAGATTTGCATGCCGGCAATATCCTGGTCGGGGAAAAGGGCCCCGTGCTGATCGACCTGCAACGAGTTCGCGCGACCCGGTCCATTGCCGACCACATTCGCGACATCGCGTTTCTCGACTTTTCGCTGTACCAGCTGGGTGTCACCCGATCCAATCGTCTGCGCTTTCGCATCGCAGCAGCGGACCACGGTCACTTTCGGGTGGCGAGCGAGCGGGAGAGGCTGCGCGAGATCGGCCGCGCCAGTCAAGCGCGATCGCTCGACTACTACCGGGGACGGACCCGGCGTACCCTGCGCCCCGGTGAGGAATTCGTTTCCGTGACCTGTGGAGACCAGTCGGGTTTGCGGCGGGCAGAGTTCTCCGAAGTGGCCCTGCTTTCCGCGCTGGCCGGGCATAAGATTCAATGTGATACCCGGGGCCCCGGCCTGATCAAAAATGATCATCGCGCGCGGGTGAGCACGGTGAGCGCCTCGGGACACAGGGTCGTTGTCAAGGAAGTCCTGAGGACCAGCGCGCGCAAGCGTTTGGCCGATGTCTTTCGCGGTTCTGCCGGGCGGCGGGCCTGGGTCGGGGGTCACGGGTTGCAGCTTCGCGGCATTGCGGCCGCCACGCCCCTCGCCTACCTGGAAAGAAAACGCTGGGGAGTGCCGATCACTTCGTTGATTGTGCTCGAAGACGTCTCCGGGGCGATCTGTTGTGCCGACGTGGGACCGGGCGACCCGGAGGCCCAGCTCCTCCCCAAACAGCTGCTCCGGCTGGCGACTCGGCTGCATGCCACCGGGACACTCCACAGCGATCTACAATCCATGCACATCTACCTGGTAAAGCGCGGCGAAGAAACCGAACTCACCCTCATCGATCTCGAAGGGGTTCGCTTCCCGGGACGGTTGCACGATCGACAGCGCATTCAGATGTTGTCCCAAGTCAACGCGACCCTGGACGACGATCTCATCAGCGCCGAGGTGCGCACCCGGTTGTTCAAACAATATGTGCGCAATCTGCCGTTCGATCTGGGAAACGAGCGCGCGCGCAAAGCAATCGTGCAACGCAGCCTGGGGCGGAATCAACGCTGGCAGGGCAAGGACTGCGACCTCAGTCAGCACCGTAGCTGATCGTCAGCCACTGGTAGTAACTCGAGGAGCCTGAGACGCGAGTGCAGTCGCCAACCGTGTAGTCAAACGACTTGGACGTCGGCGAACTCCCAATGATCTCTTTGAAGCCTTCGATCTTGCGACTGGGATCCTCGGGGTTCAGCCCGTGAAAGACGATCTCGACGCTGTTGTGGGTTTCCAGCACATTGAGAACCAGGGTCGCGAGGGTAAAGACCTTGCCGATCCCCTCGACCGCTTCGACGGAGAACCGCGGTACTTCGATCTTTTCGAGTGGTAGTTTGAATTCTAGACGCATCCGATCCTCCTGGTTGACACAATGGGCGGCAGAGTGGCGGCAAGCCAGTCCTGTGTCAAGACACCGCGCTTCACGATCGGGTGCTGGACACATGGTTATTCATATCGATCGATTAGTCTTTCTCGGGCCCGCCTTCACCACTCAGGGCGAGCACTCGCTCGTGGAATTCTTCCCGCGTCACCACGCCCTTCTCGATCAAAACCTGGGTCAGTGCTTGCAGGAGCATTTGTGTTGAAAGATGGTCGTTGTTCTCGACACCTTTCTCATCCCCCGCGTCGTCGGCGGAACGTTTCGGAGCCTCGACAGCTTCGTCCTCGAGATGGAGCGTTTCCTCTGCGGGTTCGAAACACACAGGTTTTTCAGTTTCGAAAGGACTGGTGTCCCGGGATGCGGCTGCCAACACATTTTCAACTTCCGGCTGTGTCGTCTCGACTTCATCCGGCGTCGAGTCCCGTTCGAGATCACGGTAGAACCTGTCGATCCCCTCGCAAATTTCTGAGGCGGCTACGACCACTGGCTTGACGCACATTCCAGTGCGGAAGGCCAGGTCATCCAACACTTCTAGATTGCTCGGATCGTCCATGCCGACGTAGAGCGTTTCCGTCCCCTCCTCGTCTTTGAGGAAGAGCGGCAGGCAGGTGTGGTCGTCCGCATAGTCGTAGGGAATCAGGTCGAGTATCCGGCGTGGAATCTGCTTCCCATCCAGCGTGGCTACGGGCAGACCGAGTTGGCCCGCGACCGCGTTGACCAGTTCTTGCTCGGTCACGTAGCCCAGCTTGATCAGGACCACCCCGAGGCGGCCCCCCCACTTCTCTTGTTCGCCGAGCGCACTCTGAAGCTGGAGTTGGTCGATCACTCCAGCACGGAGCACAATCTCGCCTAGTTTCAAGCGCTGACTCACTAAATGGGTTCCCTCCCTCGCGCGATCCTCATCGTCGGGAAACACAGCTGGCTTGACTTGGTTTGGCCCGAATAGGACGTGAAAAACGACGAATGCGCTCAGGACACGTCGCCCGAGAGTAAGCGGCGCGGTGGCTGCCTCGAAGCCTGAAGCTTTTGAAGAGCCCCCACAGTCTCACTACAATTGCGGCCCCTAACCCTCACCACTGCCCTATGGCGGCTTTCAGCCTGCAATTCCTGGAACACTCCAGCTGGCGGCGCTTGAATTGGAGACCCGATCGATCATGAGTCGAATCCCCGCACTTTCCTGCTTCACTGCGCTCTGCCTCGCTGCAACCTCGGCAACCGCAACCGATGCGCGGCAGATCGCGTATCAGAAGTTCGTTCTGGACAACGGCCTCACGCTCATCGTCCACGAAGACCACAAGGCCCCGATCGTCGCAGTCAACCTCTGGTACCACGTGGGATCAAAGAACGAACTCCCGGGCAAGACGGGGTTCGCCCACCTGTTTGAACACTTGATGTTCGAAGGCAGCGAGCACTACGACGACGAATTCACAATTCCCTTCGATCGAGTGGGAGCTACCGAACAGAACGCCACGACCAGCAACGACCGCACCAACTACTTCGAGAACGTGCCAAAGAACGCCCTCGAACTGGCGCTCTGGATGGAGTCCGACCGGATGGGGCACCTGCTGGGCGCCATCAGTCAGGAACGGCTCGACGAACAACGTGGAGTGGTGCAAAACGAAAAACGCCAGCGCATGAACCAACCCTACGGTTCGGTCATCGAACTTCTGGGAAAGAACGCGTATCCAAAGGAACATCCGTATTGGTGGCCAGTCATCGGGTCCATGGAAGACCTCGAAGCCGCGAGCCTCGATGACGTTCATCAATGGTTTCGGGACTATTACGGTGCGGCCAATACGGTGCTCACGATCGCGGGAGACGTAGACACAAACGCTGTCCACCAGTTGGTCAAGAAATATTTTGGCGACATCGAGCCCGGCCCGCCGGTCAATCAGCACCACCAATGGATCGCTGAGCGGCACGAAGAGAAACGACTCGAGATCTTCGACCGGGTTCCCCAGTCTCGCATCATCAAGGTTTGGAACGTCCCGCAAATTGGCACTGCCACCGCGGACTATCTCGACCTCGCGAGCACCATCTTGAGCGATGGCAGATCGTCACGCCTCTACAAACGGCTCGTGTATGAAGACCAGATTGCAACCGATGTATCCGCGTTCATTTGGGAACGAGAACTCGGCAGCCTGTTCGCGGTCGGGGCCACAGTAGCCCCCGGCGCGGATCCAAGGCAGGTCGAAACAATCCTCGACGAGGTACTCGCAGCATTCATCAAAGACGGGCCGACGCGCAGTGAACTGGAACGCAGCAAGACTCAAATTCACTCTGACTTCATCCGGGGCATCGAGTCGATTGGCGGGTTCGGTGGAAAAGCCGACATCCTGGCCCAGAGCGAAGTCTATTTCGGAAGCCCTGATGCCTACCTCGAAAGCCTCGATCGGATCGCCCGGGCGTCTCGGAGCGACATAAAGCAATCCCTCAAGCGTTGGCTTCATGACGGTGTCTTTGTTCTGGAAATTCATCCCCAGTTCCAGGGCGAGACGCACACGAGCCAGGTCGACCGCTCACGACTTCCGGCGGTCGGACCGCAGCCGTTGGTCTCGTTTCCCCCACTCGAACGCGCGACCCTTACCAACGGACTCGAGATCATCATCGTCGAGCGGCACGCGGTGCCCACCGTGTCCGTCAAGCTTCTGGTCGACGCCGGCTATTCAGCCGACCACGGTATCGCGCCGGGAACCTCGAAACTCTCGACCAACATGATGTCCCTGGGCACGAAGCGGCGAACCGCACTCGAGATCAGCGACCAGTTGGCCGACCTCGGCGCCGAGCTTTCCACCAGCGCAAATCTCGACCAGTCGATCGTCGAACTCTCTGCCATGCGGGAACAACTCGACCCGGCGCTCGACATATTCGCCGACGTCATTCTCAACCCGACCTTTGCTGCAGACGAATTCGAGCGTCAAAGAGCGATGCAGCTCTCGGACATCGAGAACGAAAAAGTGACACCCATGAAAATTGCGCTGCGAGTTTTCCCCCAATTGCTCTATGGAGCGAAGCACGCTTATGGGCTGCCCTTCACAGGTTCGGGCACCGCGACATCGGTGGGCGGGCTCAGTGAAGCCGACTTGCGCAAATTTCACGAACGTTGGTTCAGACCCAACGCTTCGACGCTCGTGGTAGTCGGAGACACGACGGCTCTCGAGATTGTTCCCAAACTCGAAAGATTGTTCAAGAAATGGAAGCCCCAAGATGTGCCGAACAAGAACATCGAACACACGGCACTACAAAGCCAATCTGCGATCTACTTGATCGACCGACCCAGATCGATTCAGTCGATGGTGTTTGCCGGACACATCGCCCCAGCCAAGGACAACAAACTCGAACCGGCGCTCGAGATCATGAACGAGATTCTCGGCAGCGGCTTCAATTCCCGCATCAACAGGAACTTACGCGAAGAAAAACACTGGACGTACGGGGCGCACAGCGTGTTTATCGGAGCCCGGGGCCAACGACCCTTCTTGGTGTATTCGGAAGTACAGACCGACAAGACCGCCCCTGCGATGAGAGAGATCGATCGCGAACTGCGCGAAATCATCACAACCCGCCCGCCGACCCCAGACGAAATCGAACGAGCCAAAAACATGCGCACCCTTTCCCTGCCCGGAAAGTGGGAAACAGCCAACGCGATCTCAGATTCCATTTCACAACTGGTGCGCTTCAATTTCGCCGACGACTTCTGGAACCTCTATCCCGAGAGCATTCTGAGCCTCAGCGACGAAGAGGTGGCCGAGGCTGCCCGCAGCGTCCTTCACCTACACCAACACGGGGACATTTATAGTGACGATGGCAGCATTGGATGCGGTGGGCCAGGGGGACGTGGAGACCCTGGTCATCGCCGCCGGTTCCGGTTACAGCCTGGCCTTCGAACCGCCCTTTTTAGACGTATTCCCCGGCGAAACTGCGGAATTCCGGGTGGTGGTTGTGCCGGCGGGCCGCGGTTTGAGCGCCGTGGACCTGGAGATAACCTACGATCCCGAAGTGGTCCAAGTGACCGCCACACTGCTCGGTTCCCTTTTGGGGGGGAATCCGCTCGTCGCGATACAAACGATAGATGATCAGAATGGCGTCATCAGGTTGGCCATGGCCCGTGCCGGTCCCAGCTCCATGTCCCCCCTAGGCGTCACCCTGGTCCTGGTCCAGGTGGAGGTGCCGCCGAGTGCCACACCCGGCGCCCTGACTACTTTCAAGTTCCGCTCGGTCCAAATTGTGGACGAGAACCTAGCGTTGGTGCCGGAAGAGGACATCCTGCAACAAGGGGAGCTGTCATTCTTCGTGCCCTGAGTAACCGCAGCCGGAAATTTCCGGCTCCGGTTGCCGCCGAAACGTAAGGCAATGAACAAGAA